>JAGWKW010000112.1 GCA_028865155.1 Alphaproteobacteria bacterium | reverse complement strand
TGTCGTAATAGTTTTTATAGACCAGATCTTCACCGTCGATTTCGGCGTTGACGGCGGGGAGTTCCTTCAGCGCCTGAATGCAAGCCTTGACGAAGAAGGACATAAATCCAAGTTTGACCCCGTTCTTCTTTTCGAACGCGTCTTTGTGCTGCGCGCGCAGAGCCATGATGTTGCCCATATCGACTTCGTTAAAAGTCGTCAGCATCGCGGCCGTGTTTTGCGCTTCTTTCAGGCGTTCGGCGATGCGCTGGCGCAGGCGCGTCATTTTGACGCGCTCTTCGCGGTCGGCATTGCTGCGCGGGCCGGAAGGTTGCGCCGCGCGGGCAGGGGCCGCCGGTGTGGTAGCCGGTTTTCCGGCATAGTTCAGCACGTCTTCTTTCATGACGCGCCCGTCCTTGCCCGAACCGGGAATGGCGTAGGGATTGATGCCACGATCTTCGGCCTGTTTACGCGCCGCTGGCATAACGGCGGGCTGTGCGGCGGGAGCAGGGGCATTCGCTGCAACCGGGGCGGGTTTGGTTGCCGAGGTCGAGGCTGAAGCCGTCGGGGCCGAGACGGCGGCGGAGCCCGCCTGGATCATGCCCAAAACCGCGCCGACGCCGACCGTGGCGCCTTCAGTCGCCTTGATTTCGCTGATAACACCAGTGGTTGTAGCGTTGACTTCAAGCGTCACTTTATCGGTTTCGAGCTCGACAAGGGGTTCATCCATCTTGACCGCGTCGCCGACTTTTTTGAGCCATTTGGCGACGGTGGCTTCGGACACGGATTCGCCCATGGGCGGAACGACGATTTGCGTGGACATTGGGAGGTTCCCTTCAGGATTGCGTTGCTTTTTTATGCTCGATTCAGCGCAAAGTCAAAGCCTTGTCGATCAGATCGGCCTGTTCCTTGGCGTGGCGCTTGGCCGAGCCTGTCGCTGTCGCCGCCGCTGCCGGGCGGCCCGCATATTTGGGCCGCGCGACGCGGTGTTTGACCGAGGTCAGCGTTTCTTCGATCCGGCGGTCGAGGAAGGTCCATGCGCCCATATTTTCCGGCTCTTCCTGGCACCACACGACATCCTCGGCCTTGGCGTAGCGCGCGAGTTCGAAGGCGAGGAATTTCTGCGGGAACGGATAGAACTGCTCAAGCCGTACGATGGCGACATCGTTGATCTTGCGCTCCTCGCGCGCCGCGAGCAGGTCGTAATAAACCTTGCCGCTGCATAGCACGACGCGGCGAATACGCTTGTCCTCGGCCATGTTCGGCGCGTTTTCGGGAATGACGTTGAGGAACGTCGAGTTTTCGCCGAGGTCTTTCAGCGCCGATACGCACGACTTGTGGCGCAGCAGCGATTTTGGCGTCATCAGGATCAGCGGCTTGCGGAATTTGCGCCGCACCTGCCGCCGCAGGATGTGAAAATAATTCGCCGGAGTCGAGCAGTTCGCGACCTGCATATTGTCTTCGGCGCACATTTGCAGGTAACGCTCGAGCCGCGCCGAGGAATGTTCCGGCCCTTGTCCTTCATAGCCGTGAGGCAGCAACAGCGTCAGCCCCGACATGCGCAGCCATTTGGTTTCGGCGGACGAAATAAACTGATCGACGAACACCTGCGCGGTATTGGCGAAATCCCCGAACTGGCCTTCCCAGCAGATCAGCATTTCCGGCTCGACCAGCGAGAAGCCGTAATCGAAACCCATAACGGCCGCCTCGGACAAAGGGCTATCGAGTACTTCGTAGGGTGCCTGTTCGGAACGGATGCCGTTGAGCGGAACATAGCGATGTTCGTCTTCCTGATCGACGAGAACCGAATGGCGCTGCGAAAAGGTGCCGCGGCCGCAATCCTGCCCGGACAGGCGCACGCCCGTGTTTTCGATAAGCAGCGTGCCGAAGGCCAGCGCTTCGGCCGTCGCCCAGTCGATACCTTCGCCGCTCACCATCATATCGCGCTTGGCTTCGAGCTGCTTGGCGATCTTGGGATTGAGGTTGAAGCCTTCCGGCACGCGGGCGATCGCATTGCCGACCTCGCGCAGAATATTTTCGGGAACGCCGGTCTTGCCGTCGCGGTCGCCATCGGGCGCGACTTCAAGCCCTTGCCATTTACCTTCGAGCCAGTCGGCCTTGTTGGGTTTATAGGCGGCGGACGCTTCGAATTCCTTGCCGAGTAGGGCCATGAAATCGGCGCTGATCTTGTTGGCTTCCTCCTGTGTCACGGCACCTTCTGCTGCCAGCCTGGCGGCGTAAAGTTCGCGCGTCGTCGGCTGTTCCTTGATCTTGTGATACATGGCCGGCTGGGTGAAGACCGGCTCGTCGCCTTCGTTATGGCCGTGGCGGCGGTAGCAGACCATGTCGATCACAACGTCGCGCTGGAAAGTCTGGCGGAATTCGGCGGCCATTTCGCAGACGTGCGCGACGGCTTCGACATCGTCGCCATTGACGTGGAAGATCGGAGCCTGGATCATTTTGGCGACGTCGGTGCAATAAGTGCCGGAGCGCGAATTGTACGGCGACGTAGTGAAACCGACCTGGTTGTTGATGACGAAATGCAGCGTGCCGCCGGTGCGGTAGCCCTTGAGTGCCGACAGCGTCAGCGTTTCCGCGACGATGCCCTGTCCGGCGAAGGCGGCGTCGCCATGGATCAGAAGGCCCATGACCTGCCTGACCGCTTCGTCATTGATGCTGGACGAGCCGGAGCGTTGCTGCTGCTTGGCGCGGACGCGGCCCGTGACGACAGGATTGACCCATTCGAGATGGGAGGGGTTCGCGTTCATCGTCAGATGGACGGTGTTGCCGCCAAAATCGCGGTCGGTCGAAGTGCCGAGATGGTATTTGACGTCGCCCGACCCGTGGACGCTTTCGGGATAGGCGGAAACGCCCTGGAATTCGGCGAACATGGCCGTGAAAGATTTGCCCAAAAGGTTGGTCAGCGTGTTAAGGCGGCCGCGATGCGCCATGCCGACGACAACCTCGCGCAGGCCAAGTTGCGCGCCGCGCGCAATCGCGGCTTCGAGCGCGGGGATCATCGCCTCGCCGCCTTCAAGCCCGAAACGCTTGACGCCGACGAATTTCATGGCAAGGAATTTTTCGAACGCTTCGCCCGCTGTAAGCCGCGTCAGCAAGTTGCGCTTGGCGGTTGTGTCGTAGGCCGGCCGGTTGTGCGAGGCTTCGATACGTTCCTGAATCCAGGATTTCTGCGCCGGATCCTGCATATGCATGAATTCGACGCCGATGCGGTTGCAGTAGGTCGCCTGTAAACGCGCCAAAATCTCGCGCAAAGTCGCGCTTTCGAAGCCGAGCGCGCCGTCGAGGAAGATCGGGCGGTCGTAATCAGCGTCGGTGAAGCCATAGCTTTTGGGGTCGAGTTCGGGATGATGCGGCACCGGCGTCAGGCCGAGCGGGTCGAGCTGCGCCTGCAAATGGCCACGCACGCGATAGACGCGGATCAGCATGATGGCGCGGATGCTGTCCACAATCGCCTGTTGCGAGACCGGGGCGTCGGAGCGTTTCGCCGCCTTCGGCGCTTCGTTTTCGTTGGCGATAATCTTTGCGGCCCCGTTGGGCGCCCAGCTTGCGCCGCGCATTTCCATCAGCGCATCGCGCGCGTCCTGATGCAGCTCGTCAAAGAAGCTGCGCCAGCTTACGTCGATATCGGCGGGGTTGGTGGCATAGCGCTGGAACAGTTCCGCGATAAAATCGGCATTGGCGCTGTAGAGGAACGAGCTTTGGTCGAGCGACATGGGGTGCAGCAGGGCGTCAAGACGCCTGTCCTTAAAGAATGAATGGGAGGCCGCATATTAACCTGTTTGCCCGGGATGTTAAGGGGGATTATCATCTTCCGCATGACAGTTCCCTTGACCGCCGAGAACCTCGCCGCGCTGCCGCATGTCCGCCACGCCTTTTTCACGCGCGATCAAGGCAATGGCGGCTTTTCAGGGCAGGAGGACAAAAGCGACGTCGTCCCCATCCGCGCGCGCATGGCTGCACATCTGGGCGTCGCGCCGCAGAATTTATTGAGCGGCTATCAGGTGCATTCGCCCGATGTCGTAACGGTTACCGATATCTGGCAGCCGGAAGACAGGCCGCGCTGCGACGCGCTTGTGACCGGCAGGCGCGGCGTCGCGCTCGGCGTCCTGACGGCGGATTGCGTCCCGGTTCTGTTCGCGGGCGAGGGGGTGGTCGGCGCGGCCCATGCCGGGTGGCGCGGCGCCGTCGGCGGCGTTCTCGAAAACACGCTTGCCGCCATGGAAAAACTGGGCGCGCGCCGCGATGCGGTACACACGGCGCTGGGGCCATGCATCTGGCAGGGATCGTATGAAGTCGGATCCGAATTCCCGGCTCCCTTTCTGGCCGAAAATCCGTGCAACGAGGCTTTTTTCCGTGTGTCTTCGCGAGACGGCAGGTATATGTTCGATCTGCCCGGCTATGTCGCGGAAAAGCTGCGGCAGCTTGGCGTTGGGTCGGTCGCCATGTCGCCCGCTGATACCTGCGCCGCGCCGGAGCGGTTTTTCAGCCACCGCTACAGCACGCTGCGCGGCGAAAAACGAAGCGGCAACCTGATGTCGGCGATCGCGCTGGCGGGGTAAGGGATAGAAAGGATCGCATGAAGGGCCTGATCATCAATTCGCTCGAAGTCTTGTGCAAGATCAGCGTCGTGCTGCTGCTGATCGGCGGCTTCGGCTTCGGCGTGGCCACGGGCAACCCGTTCGTCGCGCTGGCGGGGCTGATTATCGCCTTTATCGTCAGCGTTATTGTTTTCGGGCTTCTGTTCCTGCTCATCGACATTAACGACAATCTGCGCGCCCTGCGCACGCTGGTCGAAAAGAACAGCGAGAAATCTTGAGTTTAGCGGTTTTCTATGCTCAAAAGCTGCCCGTAACATAGGCAGCCAATGACAGACCAAAAGCACATCCGCAATTTCTCGATCATCGCGCATATCGATCACGGCAAATCGACGCTTGCCGACCGGCTGATTCAAACCTGCGGCGCGGTCGAAGCGCGCGAGTTGAAAGAACAGATGCTCGACAATATGGATATCGAGCGCGAACGCGGCATCACGATCAAGGCGCAGACCGTGCGCCTGAACTACAAAGCCAAAGATGGCGAAAGTTATCAGCTCAACCTGATGGACACGCCCGGCCATGTCGATTTCGCCTATGAAGTCAGCCGGTCGCTGGCGGCCTG
>JAGWKW010000111.1 GCA_028865155.1 Alphaproteobacteria bacterium | reverse complement strand
CGACAACGCTTTTGGAAAATTCCGATATAAAAATCGTCAGATCCGCTGTCGTCATGCTGTGCAGCATGATCCGCTTCAGGATGAAGTTTCTTATTTTTTGCAGCCCGAACGGCAAACGCGACAGGGCAGTAGAATCGAACGGAAGCATATTACGGAACATGGTGACCGTTCTGCAGCCCTTGGGCACGCGAGACATAACGATCCCGCCCGGGCAAAAAAGAATGTCGGCTTTCTCGCGTTTCAAGATTCCCGGAAGCGCGATGATTTCCCACAATGTACGCAAAAGGGGGTTTTCGGTTGGCCACCACGTCGTTCGTCTTTTAAGGCGTGGATCATCTGGTAAAGGAATGGAAGCGGGAGCGTATACCTGAATCTCTATATCTTGGCGCGCCGGCAGGTTTGCCAGTAGATTTCTTAGATAGGTTTGTCCGCCTCCCAGACGGGCCGACAGAGCGTTTATGATTATTTTCTTCATATTCTAGCGCTCTTCCGGGATGCGTGACTCTTCCGTGGAATTTATGGGGGTGGCCCCCGAATCGCAAGAGAAACCAGTGGGAGAAGTCATGCAGGTTTGGCAATAGATCTATCCATGCCTAGCGTAATAATCGGCGGCGGCGCTAAGCCCATCACGCAAGCTGTAACGGGGGGTATAGCCAAGAAGAGAACGAATTTTTGAGATATCCGCAAGTGAATGGCGTACGTCTCCCTTTCTGAAGTCGCGATAGATAGGTTCGGCTGATAAAACTTCCGGCTTTCGTTTCGCGACTTCGCCGCGAATACTCTCAAACAAAGCGTTCAGTGTATTTTGCTCGCCAAAGGCGACATTATAAACTTGGTTAAGCGCGGTCTTGTCGGAAACGAGCGCAGCGAGAATATTCGCCTGCACGACATTATCTATGTAACAAAAATCACGGCTTGTTTCGCCATCGCCGTTGATATAGACGGCCGCACCTTCCATAAGAGCCTTGAACCAGCGCGGTATCACGGCAGCGTAGGCCCCATTCGGATCTTGCCGCCGGCCAAACACATTGAAATATCGCAACCCCAAGGTTTCCATGCCGTAGTGAAGACCGAAAACATGGGCGTATAATTCGTTGACGTACTTGGTCACGGCATAGGGAGAAAGCGGCTTTCCGATAACATCTTCGACCTTTGGCAACGTCGCGCTGTCACCATAGGTCGAACTGGACGCAGCATAGACAAACCGACGCACGCCTGCATCGCGCGCGGCAACAAGCATATTCAGATGGCCATTGATATTGCTTGCATGCGTCCTCAACGGGTCTTCCAGCGAGCGCGGTACGCTTCCCAAAGCCGCCTGATGCAAAACATAATCGGCGCCTTTAACCGCGCCTCGACAAACGTCAAGGTCGCAAATATCCCCTTCGATCAGCGAAAAACCCGCCCATGCCGTTTCGCCGACCAGTTGGCGAACCTGATCAAGATTTTCGCGGCGGCCCGTGGAAAAACTATCGAGGCCAATAACATGCTGCCCCCTGCCCAGTAAAGTTTCCAAAAGATTTGATCCGATAAATCCAGCGACCCCGGTTACGAGCCATGTCGAGGATTTGGATAGTTTGTCGAGATACTGTTCGGTCATGACCTTATCTTTTGGTTTTTGTGTTATTTATCGCCAGTGTTCCTGTGCGCGCAAGAATTGCAAAAGCACAAGGACGCTCCACAATGCCGTATGCGCCGATATGCGCCCTTGCTGATGCAAGTTCCACAATTTTCTTACCCCCGCCGCGTCGAGCTCAAGCGCATCGAGGCCTTGCGTATCGGCAAGAAGCTCTTCGCCCCACGCTTTTAGGCCCGTACGCAGCCAGTGCGCCATAGGCAGGCTAAACCCCATTTTCTTTCTATTCATAAGCGCGCGCGGCAAATGCCTATACGCCAGCTGCCTCAGTAGATATTTGTTGACATTGCCCCTTATCTTCCATCGCATCGGCAACCGCGCCGCCCATTCGATGATCGTCGGATCGAGAAGCGGGTCTCGTGCCTCTAACGAAAATGCCATTGAGCCGACATCGACCTTTTGTAAGTAGTCATCAGGCAAGGTATAAGACAAATCGAGCCGCATTGCCTGTTCGGGATAGGAAAGGCCGTGCGGAAAGGCGGCAGAACGCGCGACAAAAAGCCCGGCCAGAGGAATCGTGTCGGCCACAAGCGAGGATTTAAGGATGCCGCCGGAATCTTTGATCACGCCGCGCATGAAAGCATAGGCCGATGTCGGGTTGCGCATCGCCAAAATCTCGCCGAGCCATTTGAGGCGTTGTTTCGGCACGTGCTTAAGAACTTCGCCGATCATGTCTGAGAATGGTATTTTTTCGGTAGCCTCCAGCCCACACATGATGCGGTAGTAGTGATAACCGCCGAATGCCTCGTCGCCGCCATCCCCCGACAGGCTGACCGTCACCGTCCGCCGAGCTAGGCGCGAAACGGCCATAACGGGAAAGGCCGAATAATCGAAAAAAGGCTCGTCATATTCTTCGATAAATCTCGGCATCAAAGCCATAAGATCATCAACCGCAAGGGTTTCGCGCGTATGCTCTGTCCCCAGATGCGCTGCGACCGCTTCGGCATATGCGCTTTCGTCGAATTCCTTTTCTTTAAACCCAATCGTAAAAGTGCGGACAGGGCCGGTGGCGCGTTTCTTCATGAAGGCGGCAACAAGCGAGCTGTCGATACCGCCCGACAAAAATGCCCCCACTGGCACGTCGCTAACCAACCTGAGACGCACTGAATCGTTGATAAGCGCTTCTAGGTCGTCCAGCAAATCACCTTCTTTGCGCGCAAGAAGTGTCTCGTCCGTTCCCACCTTATCGAGCGACCAATATCTTTCTTGAACGACGGCTTGCCGCGTAACGCGCAGGAAGCAACCTGGTTCCAGCTTTTTGATACCGCGAAAGATGGAATGCGGCGCGGGGACATAACCGGCTTCGAGAAAATAGCGAAGCGCCTGCCTGTCGATAGTGCGGTCTATTTCGGGAACGAGTAGGCACAACGCCTTGGGGCGCGAGGCGAAAGCAAAACGCCCGCCCTCCGCTGCGAAATACAGGGGCTTGACCCCCAGGCGATCGCGCGCAACGAAAAGCTCCTCCGTCTGTTTGTCCCAAATGGCGAAAGCGAACATACCGCGCAGCTTGTCCAGAAGTCTCGCGTCGTATTTTGCATAAAGCGCCAAAATGACTTCGGTATCCGAGTTCGTTTGGAAGCGGTAGCTATTTTCAAGTTCTTGCCGGAGCTCGCGATAATTATAGATTTCGCCATTAAAGACAATGACATAGCGGCCACAAAATGATGTCATCGGCTGCGTTGCCTGCGCCGACAGATCGATAATGGACAGCCGCGCGTGGAGAAAAGTCGCGTTTCTTTCGCGCGTCGCGCGCTGCGCGTCCGGCCCTCTGCGCTGAAACGCCTTCAGCGCTTTTTCAATGCCGGAGTCCGTTACCTCGCAAAAGACGGCGCCTGCAATCCCGCACATGGCTTCCCCCCATCAGGCCGCTTCGGACTGCGCGTCTTCTACAGTCAAGACAAAGGTTACGTTATCCCCTTTACCTTGTGCGGCAAGCTTAGCCTCGATCGCACGAAATTCTGCAAGTTCCATGGCCGTAAAGTGCCTGTCCAACGCCTTGCCTGTTTCGTCGGAAACGATATCACGACTCCAAAGAACGCTGTATTCGTGCCAGGCTAGAGAACCTTCGCTGAAACGCATAATTTTGTCGATTCTCAATTTCGATTTCCGAGCCAGAATTTCAAACGCTTTAATCGAATAGAGAAAGAAATGCTGCGGCGCTTGAATCAAATAGCAATCCTTGCCGTAACGCCGATAGAGGTCTTCTGCCACCGGCACCGTCAACAAGCAAACGCCATCCGGCGCGAGAATCTTGCGGACGGCAGATAGAAATTCATACGGATTGGGGACATGCTCGAACGAATGATGAGAGAGGATTACATCGTAACGATCCGTCACATCCTGCACAAACATTCTGCGCACGACAACACCATTCGGATGGACGATGTCTTCCTTAAGAAACGGATCGATGCCCGAGACGTCCTTAAAACCGATATCTGCAAGATCGTTTATGTAGGCGCCGCGTCCGCATCCTATGTCGAGTATTTTCGAGTCCAGCCTCGCATAATCGCCCACGATGCGGCAATCGGGGGGAAGAGGCGCCAACCGATTGAGGACACGCGCGGCGAGCCCCCCGCGCCGTAAAAGAGAGAATTTATTGCGTGCAATGCGCGCCCGTTTTTTAAGGCCGTTGCATGCAGGCGTCGAAAAACTGCCATAAGAGTCGTTCGCGTAATAGTCCGCGATATCCGAAGGGATGGCGACGAGCTGGACGCAGCCGCAAGACGAACATTCCCTATAGTCGAAGGAACGCCGCGTACCGCGCAGCATCTCCCGTGCCTGAAAAGTTTTATGATCGGTTTTGTTGCCACATATTTTGCAAACGCTCATCCCCGCCCCCGGCAAAGGCTCCGATAGCCCGCTTCTATCGTTTCGAGCGCGTGAGGCGCCAAGACTTTTTGTACAATATTGAGGGAGGCCGTTCCAGATCTTATGCCTGCCTCAAGAAAATCCCGTACTTTCTGAGCCACCGCCTCCGTCACTTCGCCTTCAGGCACCGAAACGGCGAAGCCCATACTCTCATACGCCTGAAGCGGCGGATAGTGTGTTTCTTCGCGCGCTATATTCACAAGGGGGCGCCCGGTGGCAAGACATTCGACAATCTTGCTTGGCGTCATGATGCAGTTTTCATTATCCACGTTCACGATGGCATCAGCCATTTTCAGCGCCTCGATGGCCTTAGGACGTTCGATCGGGCCAAGATAGGAAATCTCGAGACAATCGGACGGGGAAAGCTCCTCCTTCCGGAAATTATTCAAGGGGCCATAAATTCTGAGTAAATATTTGCGGCGACCTTGTTTGTTAAGCTGACGGATCAAAACAAATAGCCGGCCAGGCTCGCGAATGCCTTTATGGAATCCCCCAATATAATAGAGCACGAACGGCGCGTCGGCGTCCTTGGATCGCCACGCAGAGCCTGCATAAAACCGCGCGATGTCCACCAAATGCGGAATCACGCACATCTTTTCGCTATAACCCAGCGCAGCTTTGCATGCTTCCATCGTCGGCTCATTTGTAAAAACCATA
>JAGWKW010000110.1 GCA_028865155.1 Alphaproteobacteria bacterium | reverse complement strand
TGGCGGGTGCAGCAATTCGGGCGTCCGCAATTCGCGCGGGTCGGGAATGCGCTTGCCCGGCGCGTTGCGCAGCGCGTCGAGATCGAGGACGTACTGGTCGAAGGAAAGCTCGGACAGCTTGCCGGTGGCGCGGTCGAATTGCTGCCGCCGCCCGTTAAAAATGATCATGTGCGGCTTGCCGTCCGTATCGACCACCTGTCCCGTTGCCGCCATCGTCGTGACGGGATTTTCGGGATCGCGCACATCGTGGATCAGGATGCCCTGCAGCGAATCGTGCGGCCCGCGCTTGTTGGCATAGAAAGTCACGTCTTCGGCCAAATCGTTGAAACTGCCCGGATGGGCGAGCAGGGCGGCGAAACTGTCGCGCGTTTGGTATTGCAGCGCGACCAGGTGCCGGTTGGCCGCCGGCGCGATCCAAAGCGTCAGCACGGCGCAAAGAAGCGCGACGCCCGCTGCGAGGATCAACGCAGGCTGGGTCAAACGCGTCGGGCTGAGCCCGGCCGCGCGCATGATGACAAGCTCGCTGTCGACCGCGAGCTTGTGGTAGACGAACACGGTCGCGACGCCGAGCCCCAAAGGCATGATGAGCGGCAGGATGGTCAGCGCCGACAGCCCCAGAAGCTTGAGGAACACGAACACCGTCGAGGCGTTGTTGATGACGAGCGACAGCAAATGAAAAGACTGGGCGAACAGAACCACGAAAGTCACCGCGCCCGTGGCGAAAACGAAAGCCGCCGTCAGTTGGCGCAAAAGATAGACGGTCAAAATGCGATTCATGGCTTTTTTTAACCTCTACTGGACAAAATGGCTAGCTGGTTTAAGGTGAAACGCAGATTTGTTTGCGCTCGCTGTTTCTTAACAAGAAAGGGGAATTTCATGCTTAAAATCGCTTTTGCCGCCGATACGCTGCCCGGCCAGCGCGCCCTGATCCTGACCGTTGCCGAAAAAAAGAAGCTTGGCGAACAGGGCATCAAGCTTGACCGAAAACTCGGCGGCGCGCTGACCCGCGCGATGGAAGCGAATCACTTTACCGGCGCGGCAGAGCAGACGCTCACGGTTTTATCCCCGGCCAAGACGCGATTGAGCCGCGTCGTTCTTGTCGGCATCGGCAATCCGTCCAAACTGGACGCCGCCGCCTGCACGCGTATCGGCGGCGCGGCCGTCGCGGCGCTGACCGGAAAAGATGCGCAGGCGATCTTGTTCCTCGACCGGTTCAAGGACATGGGCATGAATGACGGCGAAGGCGCGGCGCAAGTCGCGCTCGGCGCGCGCTTGCGTTCCTACCGTTTTGACAAATACCACACCCAGCTGAAACCCGAACAGAAACCGGCCCTGCGGTCGCTGACGGTTGCGGTGCAGAACCACGCGGCGGCGAAGGCATCCTATGCCGCGCTCGACAAGATTGCGGACGGCGTCTTTCTCGCGCGCGACCTCGTGACCGAACCCGCCAATATCCTGTATCCGGAAGCGCTGGCGCAGCAGGTGCGGGAACTGAAAGCGCTCGGCGTCAAGGTCGACATCCTCGACGAAAAGCAGATGAAGAAACTTGGCATGGGCGCATTGCTCGGCGTCGCGCAGGGCAGCGTGTATCCGCCGCGTCTTGCCGTCATGCAGTGGCTTGGCGCGCCGGACGCGAAAGAGGCGCCCGCCTGCTTCGTCGGCAAAGGCGTAACCTTCGACACCGGCGGCATTTCGATCAAGCCCGCCGCGGGCATGGAAGACATGAAATACGACATGGCGGGCTCGGCTGCCGTCATCGGCGCGCTCAAGGCCGTCGCGGGCCGCAAAGCGGCGGCGAATGTCGTTGGCGTCGTCGGGCTTGTCGAAAACATGCCGTCCGGCACGGCGCAGCGTCCGGGCGATGTCGTGACGACGGCCTCGGGCCAGACGGTCGAGGTCATCAATACCGACGCCGAAGGGCGGCTCGTGCTTGCCGACGCGCTGTGGTACGTTCAGCATCATTTCAAGCCGCGCTGCATCGTCGATCTGGCGACGTTGACCGGCGCGATCAGGGTCGCGCTCGGCGTCGAATATGCCGGTTTGTTCAGCAACGACGACGCGCTGTCGGCGCAGTTGACGGAGGCAGGCAAGGCGGTCGGGGAAACGCTGTGGCGGATGCCGATGGGCACGGCTTACGACAAGATGATCGACAGCCCGATCGCGGACATGAAGAATATCGGCAATGGCGGCGCGGGCAGCATCACCGCCGCGCAATTCCTGCAGCGCTTCGTCAAAAAAGGCACGCCGTGGGCGCATCTCGACATCGCCGGAACCGCGTGGCAGATCAAGGACAGGCCATTGTCGCCCAAGGGTGCTACGGCATTCGGCGTCCGCCTCCTCGACCGGCTCGTGGCGGATCATTACGAAGGCAAATGACCGAAATCCGTTTCTATCATTTGACGCGGAAGGCGCTCGAACAGGTTTTGCCCGAATTGCTGGAAAAGACGCTCGCGCTCGGCAAGAAGGCGGTCGTCATGACCGGCTCGCCCGAACGTGCCGAGGCTTTGACGCAACATCTGTGGACCTACCGGCCCGACCATTTCCTGCCGCACGGCAACGAAAAAGACGGACACGCCGACATGCAACCTGCCTGGCTGACGGCAGAAGACGAACGGCCCAACGGCGCGGAATACCTGTTTCTGACCGACGGCGCCGAAACGGCGCATGCGGATGCGTATGAGCGGGTGTGCGACATTTTCGACGGCAACGACGAACAGGCTTTGGCGGCGGCGCGCAAACGCTGGGGCGCGTGCAAGAAAGCCGGGCATGCATTGAGCTATTGGCAGCAGACCGACAAAGGCTGGGTCGAGGCTACGCCTCAAGGGTAGGGGGCAAAAAGGCCGTGTCGCAAAACGAGCCTGGCCTTCTTGCCGTTCTTGCGCCGGAGCTATATAAAAAGAAAAACGATCAAGACGTTATGCCTTTGGCCTCCGACGCCTCGCGCCTCATCCTCGAACGGTTCCGCGCCGCTCACGGCAAGGATATGGATCTGACCCTGCGTCCGGCCTATCGCGATCTGCTGCGCGCGCTCGGCGAGCCGCAGCAAAACCTGCCCCCGGTTTTCCATGTCGCGGGCACGAACGGCAAAGGCTCGACCTGCGCCTTCCTGCGCGCGATGCTGGAGGCGGCGGGCCATCGCGTCCATGTCTATACCTCGCCGCATCTCGTCCGCTTTCACGAACGCATCCGCGTGGCGGGCAGGCTGATCGAGGAAAGCGAACTGGCGGAAATCCTGGCCGAATGCGAACGGGTCGCCGCGCCAGGCGGCGTCAGCTATTTCGAAGCCGCGACCGCGGCGGCGCTGGCCGCATTTGCGCGCCATCCTGCCGATTTCACGATTCTGGAAACCGGGCTCGGCGGCAGGCTCGATGCGACCAATGTGGTCAACAAGCCGCTTGCCACGATCATCGCGCGCCTGTCCTACGACCACCGCGAATATCTGGGCGATACCATCGAACAAATTGCGCGCGAAAAAGCCGGCATCATGCGCCGCGGCGTGCCGTGTTTCGCCGCGCCGCAGCCTGACAAAGCCGCATTACAGGCACTGCGCGAAGCCGCGTCGGAAACCGGTGCGTCTCTATTCGTGGGCGGCGCGGACTGGCGGGTCGAAGAACGAGAAAACGGTTTTCGCTTTGTCGACGGAATGCGCGATTGGGATTTGCCCTCGCCCGCCTTGCCGGGGCGGCATCAATACTGGAACGCGGGGCTTGCGCTCGCGGCTCTTTCAGCTTTGCCTCAACCTTTACCACAACAGGCGGCCATCGACGGCATGCGCAAGGTCGAATGGCCTGCGCGGCTGCAAAGGCTGGCGGGAAACAGGCTTTCGGCGCTGCTGCCCGAAGGCGGCGAATTGTGGCTCGACGGCGGGCATAACGACTCGGCGGGCGAAGTTTTAGCCGCGCAGATCGAGCGCTGGCGCGCCGAAGACGGCGCCTCGCCGAAGCCGCTTTACGTGATTATGGGAATGCTGACGACCAAGCGCCCGGCTGAATTTCTCGGCCCCTTCGCGCGGCGCATCGAAAAGTTCCGCGCGATCCCGATCGAAAGCGAAGCGTCGTTCGCGCCGGAAGATCTTGCCGCCGAAGCGCGCGGGCTCGGCATCGCGGACGCTTCGCCCGCGCCGGATGTTGTCGAGGCATTGAAGGAACTGGCAAAACGCGATCCCGCGCCGCGGATTTTGATTTGCGGGTCGCTTTACCTGGCAGGGCAGGTTCTTACATCCTGCCGATAACGACCAGCTTGTGCGACGGCGGCGGGGCGGCCGACGAAACTTTGAAGGTGCCGGACTTTTTCTTGCTGATCAGGGTCGCAAATTCGTTCCGGATACGCGTCTCGCCGCGCTTGAACTGAACCAGTTGCGCGCCCTTGAGCGCGCGCCCGGTCGTCATTCCCTTGAAGGTCATCGGATTGACCGGGTGGCCGTTGACGCGGATTTCGAAATGCAGATGCGGCCCCGTGGCAAGCCCGGTCATGCCGACATAACCGATAACCTCGCCCTGTTTGACGTGTGCGCCGCGATAGAGATTTTTGTTGAAACGGCTCATATGCGCATAGACAGTTTCAAGATGCGTGCCGTGCCGCAAGCGGATATAGCGCCCATACCCATGCACCCAGCCGATATAATCCACGGTGCCCGAACCGGCGGCGAAAATCGGCGTGCCCATCGGCGCGCCGAAATCGACACCCTGATGCATGCGGCTGTAGCCGAGGATCGGATGGAAGCGCATCCCGAAGCGCGAGGTGATGCGCACCACGGCGACTGGCGTGCGCAGCAGGGTGTGGCGGATGCTGCGGCCGTGCGCGTCGAAATAATCGACCGACTTGTCGGCGAAGGTAACGCGGTAGATCGGCTTGACCTGATTGCCGATATGCATTGCGGCATAGATGATCGAGCCCTGGCCGACCGGCTTGCCTTGCGCGGTCTTGGGCTGGTCGTAAAGCACTTCGAAACTGTCGCCGGGATGGACGTCGCGCTGGAAGTCGATCGAATGCGCATAGATATGGATCAGCGAAGCCATGATCGCATGCGGAATGCCCGCGCGGTTGCCGGCGCCGTAAAGGCTCGACCGGATGACGGCGCGCGCTGCGACCCGTTCGCGCAGGATCGGTATGGTTTGAGCCTCGGCGCGGAATTCGCCGCTGGCCTGGCGCGAAATCGTGATTTCCTTGGTG
>JAGWKW010000109.1 GCA_028865155.1 Alphaproteobacteria bacterium | reverse complement strand
GGACAGAGGCGCTGGGGCAGGCCTATAGCGCGCAGCCAGCCGCTGTCATGGATGCCGTGCAAGGGCTGCGTTTTCAGGCGATCCAGGCCGGCACTTTGCGATCGGACACGATGCAAAGCGTGATGGTGCAAAACGGCGTCGTGACGGTCGAACCAACCGATCCCTATCGCATCTATGTGCCGTCCTACAATCCCGTGACGGTTTATGGGGCATGGCCTTATCCGTCCTATCCGCCTTATGTTTTTGCCGTTCCGGCGCCCGTCACGGTGACGGTGTTCAGGACGATCTGGGTTCCGTACCGTGTTGACTGGTTCCGCCACCATATCGACCGCGATGACCATTATGATCATCGCGATTCTGGCCATGACGATCACAAGGACCATGATTGGCATAGGCACGGTGATCGGCCTGTAGAACATTACGACAATTCTCCGGTAGCAACGCCACCCCGCCATGTCGAAGCCTTTCATCATTCAAATCCCGTCCCGGCGCAGCATCGTGATGCGCAACATTCCGGGGGCAAACGGCATGCGCCCCAAATCCGCCTGCAAACCGAACCTCACTCTGCTCATACGGTTCGCATTCCTTCCTCACCCGTTATAAAGCGGCTCCCGAAAGCCGTGCCCGAGCGGCACAACATACAACACCATGAGAAGGATGTGTGGCACAAACAGGAACCAAAACGGGAAGACCGGAATCATGATCACGAACCTCACGATCATAGCGCGCATCCGGATTGAGGATTGTTTCGCGCGCCGCGACGCGTTATAAGAACATATCAGGAACGCGCGCATAAAGAGTATGATGGACACCGCCAAGCAAAAACCCGGGCGCCACGGAATCGGCTGGAACGCCGAGGAAGAGCGCCGCCTTTACGATGCGTTCATGTCCGGCGCCGCGCGGGCGGAGATCGCCGCCGCGCATGACAGGACGGCGGGCGGCATCCGCGCTCATCTTCAGGCGTTGGGGATGCTTGACGAGGATGGCGTGCCGGTCGTGCCGCCGCCCGAATTCGCGCCGACGGCGGCGGCGCAGAAACGCTCGGACAAAAAGGCGGTCGTGGCCGCGCGCGCGAAAGGCGCGGCGGACGAAGACGGCGGAACGCCGCCCGAAATCAACCCGCGCTTCGGCGAAGCGCTGCGGCTCATGCGCGATACCGGCCGATCGCTTTTCATCACAGGCAAGGCCGGAACCGGCAAATCGACCCTGCTGCGCCATTTCCGGCGCGAGGCAAAGAAGAACATCGTCGTCCTCGCGCCGACCGGCATCGCCGCGCTCAATGTCGGCGGGCAGACGATCCATAATTTTTTCCGTTTCTCGATCGACGTCACGCCGCAGAAAGCCGCCGCCCGAAAAAAGCCGCGCAATGCCAAGCTTTACAAAAAGATCGAAACCATCGTGATCGATGAAATTTCGATGGTGCGCGCCGATTTGCTGGACTGCGTCGACGCGTTTTTGCGCCTGCACGGGCCGGAACCTGGGCAGGCGTTCGGCGGCGTGCAGATGATTTTCATCGGCGATTTGTACCAACTGCCGCCGGTCGTGACCGCGCAGGAGCGCGAGATTTTCGAAAGTCATTACGAAACGCCGTATTTTTTCAGCGCATACTGCCTGAGCGGTTTTTCGCTCGCGACGGTCGAGCTTGAAAAAGTCTACCGCCAAAAAGACGGCGCGTTCGTCGCGTTGCTGAACCGCGTGCGCGAAAATGCCGTGACCGATGCCGATATCGTGCTGCTCAACAGCCGCGTGGTTCCGGCGGCGTCGCCGCGCGACGAACGATTTTCGATCAGCCTGACGGCGACCAACCGCCATGCCGACGAAATCAACGCCGCGCATCTTGCCGCGCTCGAAGGGCAGGCGCGTCTTTCCGTCGCCGAGGTCGAAGGCGATTTCGGGCGCGAATATTTCCCTGCAGCGCCGGAATTGTCGTTCAAGCCCGGCGCGCAGGTCATGATGCTGACCAACGACCGCGAAGGACGCTGGGTCAATGGCAGCCTCGGCGTGATCGAAAGCGCCGGCAAGGATATCGACAAAGGCGAATATATCGCCGTCCGTTTGCAGGATACGGAAGACAGCGTGGCCGTGTTTCGCCATGCGTGGGAAGTTTATCGCTTCGCGCTGTCCGGCGACGAAATCCTGTCCGAACCGGCCGGAACCTTCATTCAGTTCCCGTTCCGCCTCGCCTGGGCGGTGACGATCCATAAAAGCCAGGGCAAGACGTTCGACCGCGTCACGATCGATATCGGGCAGGGCGCGTTCGCGGCGGGGCAGGTCTATGTCGCGTTGAGCCGATGCACGTCCTTCGAAGGAATCACGCTGCAGACGCCATTGCAGCGCAGGCATATCCGGACCGATCCGCGCATCGCTGCCTTCATGGAAAATCGCTCCGGCGCGCCGGAGGACGAAGCGCAGGCTGAGCTGACGCCTGTCATGCTGATTGAGCGCGCGATACGAAACGAAAGCGCGCTCGACATTTCTTATCTGAAAAGCGACGGCGAAAAAATGCGCCTGACCGTCATGCCTTATGCGCTCGGCCTGCATACGCATGAAAATCGCATCTTCATGGGCATGAAGGCGCATTGCAGGCTGGACGGTGAGGCGCGGCTGTTCAGCGTCGAGCGGATACTGGAAATTGCCGACAGTCAGAGCATTGCCCAATGATGTGGAGTCGCGATCATAAGTGGGCAATGCTCTGAATTCCATGACCGGCGATTCACGTTTTGGTCGGAAGCGTCAAGCGCTTCCGACCAAAACGATCGCGGTCTAGGCGGCGCGCGAAGCGACGCTGGCAGGGGCGTAGGCGTCGAATGCGTTGCACACGACGCGCACGGACATGCGATGCGGCGACAGCAGGCGGATTTTCGCTCCGTTCAGCTCGATCAGCTGATGCCGTTCCATTTCATGCAGCAAGGCGAAAGCCTTTTCGAAGCGGTCGATGGAAAAGTTCATTCTTTCGCAGACCGCCGCAACGTCGCAATCGAGATAGCACATCAGCTCTTCGATGATCGCGCCGCGTACGCGGTCTTCGGGGGTCGTCAGCACGCCGCGCACGACGGGCGACCGGCCTTCCCCGACCGTTTTCTGGTAGGCGGGCAGCAGGCGTTCGTTCTGGAAAAAACCGTCCGCCGTGCTACCGATCGACGATGCGCCGAAACCCAGCAGGACAGGCGATGCGTCAGTGGTGTAGCCTTGGAAATTGCGATGCAGATTGCGCGAGGCGGTCGCTTGTTCCAGCGCATCGCCGGGCAAGGCGAAGTGATCCATGCCGATCTCGCGGTATCCTGCCGCGCGCAGCACGACGCGCGCCGCATCATCCATTGCGAGTCGCGCATATTTGCCGGGCAGGCCAGCTTCTTCCAGAACCGCCTGATGCTTTTTGATCTGCGGCACATGGGCATAGGAAAACAGCGCGACGCGGCTTGGCCGCAGCGTGCAAACCTGGCGCGCGGTTTCGGCCACACTGTCCGGCGTTTGCAGCGGCAGGCCATAGATCAGATCGAAATTGACGTGGGCGATGCCCGCCGTTCGTAGCGTGGCGACCGTCTTTTCGACCAGTTCGGCAGGCTGGATGCGATGCACGAGCTTTTGCACATCGGGATTGAAATCCTGTACGCCAAGGCTGACGCGGTTGACGCCGCATGCGGCCAGGAGTTCGATCTGCTGCTGGTTGGTTCGCCGCGGATCCATTTCCATCGCAATTTCCCGGATGGTGCCGAGATCGCACATTTCGCCGAGGATCGAAAAAATCTCGCGCATCGCTTTGTCGGACAGGATATTTGGCGTGCCGCCGCCCCAATGCACGGCCGCGATCTTCGGCCGGTGCGGGATCAGTGCCAGTGTTTGCACGATTTCCTTTTGCAAAGCCTTCACATAATCACCGATTCGGTCATTGCGGTGGGTGATGGCCGTGTTACAGCCGCAGTAAAGGCACAGCTCGCGGCAAAAAGGGATGTGCAGATAAAGGGATACAGGATCACCGGGCGCGATTTTGGCCAGCGAGGCGGCATAAGCCGTAGCCCCCACAGCCTCGTGAAAAGCGGGCGCGGGCGGATAGCTGGTATAGCGGGGAACGGCGCGATCCAGCCAGAAATCAAGCGATTTATCCGCCAAATCCGTCTCTGTCATGCCCGATTCACTCTCTGCCATTCATAATCTTTTGCATCCAGCATGCCGCGCCCGGGCACAAGGCCAATTGATCTTAATCAAGTTTTAGGGCAAAACTTGGGTCATAGACGCCAGACAAAGAAAGCGAATATTGACGCATGGATGCCTCTGCCTTTCCGTCCGCCGCTGCAACCGTCGATACCCACCCCCTGTTCGCCGGCTTGGGCGCAGCGGAGAAAAAAGAACTTGCCGCCGCCGCGCGCCTGTCGCGCCATGCCAAGGGCGAGGCTTTGCTGCGTCCGGGCGAAACGATCATGCGTTTTTGCCTGCTGCTCGAAGGCTGGGCCTGCCTGCGCAAAGGCAATGCCGAGGGACAGGAAAGCATCCTGCATATCATGGGCACCGGCGATTTCTTTCCCGATGCCGACCGTCTTGGCCGCGCCGTCTGCCTGACCGGAGTCGAGGCCTTGGCGCCGGTTGCCGTGCTCAGCTTTCCGGCAGCGCTGGCAAGGGATTTATGCGCGCGTTCCCCTGCCTTCGCGGCCAACCTGCTTGCCACGGCGAGCCGCCGCGCCCAGGATCTGCTCGACCATGTCGAACATCTGACCCTGTGCAGCGCCGAGAAGCGCGTCGGCTGGTTTTTGCTCAAGCTGCATCTCCAGGCCGGGCCCGAAGGCACCGAAATTGCGTTGCCGTTCGAAAAAGCGATTATCGCTTCCTATCTTGGAATCACGCCCGAGACTCTTTCGCGCGTCCTTCACCATTTCCGCGAAAACGGCTTCAGCAGTGGGCGCGGCACCGTCACCATGCCCGACCCCCACGCCCTGTGCGACTATTGCGACGCGCGTACGGCGCAGGAATGCGCCCATGCCGATACGGCACATTGCCCATACCCCCTTTCGGACACGATCGAGGCGGTTTGATCTCTATCTGGACAAGAGACCAGAAGCCATTATAACCAAGGGGTCAGAAACCCCACGATTCCGGCCCGTCTATGGACAACTTTTCTTTCATCCGCCGCCTGTCGCAAATCGGAACGCTGTTGCAGACTGCTTTGTGCGGGCAGCTTGTTGGAC
>JAGWKW010000108.1 GCA_028865155.1 Alphaproteobacteria bacterium | reverse complement strand
GCAGTGTGCAGCAAATCTATAACCACTTCGCGCAGAAATTCGGCACTTCAGACAATGCGATTCAGGTCGCGAATGCTGCCGACGACATGACTTATGCCAAAGCCAAAACGGCGGCAGCCACGGCAGGTGCGATCTCCGGCTTGCCGACGGCCAAGGATGTTTTCGCATCGCTTTCGACTTCCCGTTATGGAACTTCCTCGGAAGGCACGCCGGCTTCAGTTGGTCTGCGCGGCACGATGGGGGCGAGTGGTATCGACCTGTCCGGCTCCTCGACTTTGTTCGCGGCGCTGGTGCTGGGTCAGATGAACGTCGCCGGCGCAACCTCGTCCACTGATGCGTTCGCGTCCGGGGACAAGAAAAACGCCGTCAATTCCCTGTTCGCCCCCATTGCCTGAGCATTTGCTCATACAACCAAAACCGCCTATAGCTATCGCCTCTTAAAGCAAGATGATAAAGGCGTTATTTCATGACCGGTTCGCGTACATCCCTGCATCGTCCGCCCGACGATGCGCTGTGGTATTTGTCTTTGGGCGGCGCGGGCGAAATCGGCATGAATCTGAGCCTCTACGGCACGGCGGGGAAATGGCTCATGGTCGATTGCGGCGTGACCTTTCCCGACGAAACCACGCCCGGTATCGAAGTCATTATGCCGGATATCTCCTTCATCGCCGAAAACCGCGACGATCTGGTCGGGCTTGTCGTCACGCATGGGCATGAAGACCATATCGGCGCAATCGAATATTTATGGTCGCAACTGCAATGCCCCGTCTATGCGACCAAATTCACGGCCGATCTTATCCGCCATAAACTCGGCTATACAGATTTCAAACAGAAGGTCCGCCTGATCGAACTTCCGCCCAAGGGTGCGTCGTTCGAAATCGGCCCCTTCAAGGGCGACTTTATCCATATCACCCATTCGATCCCGGAATCGAACATGCTCGCGCTGACGACGAAGCACGGCATGGTTCTGCATACCGGCGACTGGAAGCTCGATCCCGATCCTATCGTCGGCGATGTCAGCGAAGAACAAAAACTGCGCGATCTCGGGGCAAACGGCGTCATGGCCGTGGTCGGGGATTCGACCAACGCGCTCGTGCCCGGCCATTCGGGGTCGGAACGCGAGGTGCATGACGAGCTTATCAAGCTCTTTGGCACGATCAACAACCGCATCGTCGTCACCTGTTTCTCAAGCAACGTCGCGCGGCTCAAATCCATCGCCGAAGCCGCCAGGCGCAACGGGCGGCAGGTCACGCTGGTCGGGCGGTCGATCTGGCGCAATGCCGAAGTGGCCGAGGAATGCGGCTATCTGCCCGAATTCAACGATTTTCTCAGCGAAGACGAAGCGATGCGCATGCCGCGCGACAAGATCGTGATTATTTCGACTGGCTGCCAGGGCGAGTCGCGTGCCGCTCTGTCCCGTATTGCGGTTGGCGATCATCCCGAAATCGAACTCGATGCGGGTGACACGGTTGTTTTCTCGTCGCGCGACATTCCGGGCAACGAACGCGCGATTGCCAAGCTGCAAAACAATCTGATCGCACGCGGCCTGCATATCATCACGAGCGACGATGCGCCCATTCACGTTTCCGGCCATCCGGCGCAGGACGAACTGACACAGCTTTATCAATGGGTGCGCCCGCATCTGGTCATGCCGGTGCATGGCGAGCCACGGCATCAGAACGAACATGCGCGCATCGCCAAGGAATGCCAGGTACCGCATACGTTGATACCCGAAAATGGCCAGATCATTCGCATCGGCCCCGATGCGCACGAAGTCGTGGCGGAAGTGACGAATGGGCGCTGGGGGCTGGACGGCAAAGTCTTGCGCCGCCTCGACCACAGCGTGGGCAAGGACAGGCGCAAATTAAGCACCAATGGCGCGGTGGTTGTGACGCTGGCCATGGATGCCACGGGCAAGGTCGTGCGCGACCCGCAGGTGTCATTGATGGGGCTTATTGATGGCGAAGGCGAGGCGACGCTGCAGGGAAATCTGTCCGCCATCGCGCATGACGCTGTCGAAGAAATGCCAAAATCGACGCGTATAGACGATGCCGCCGTGCGCCATGCGGTGGCTTTGGCCGTCCGCCGCCATATCCGGGACGTTCACGGCAAGAAGCCGGTGACGGACGTGCATGTGGTGAGGGTTTAACAGCTTTGCGAAAGGAAAATGCCATGACCGATCTTTCCGCTTTTCCGGTTACGAAAAAATGGCCGGCGCAGCATCCGGACCGCATCCAGCTTTATTCGCTGCCGACACCCAACGGCGTCAAGGTTTCGATCCTGCTCGAAGAAACGGGCCTGCCCTATGAGCCCCATCTTGTCAGCTTCGAGGCCAACGACCAGACGTCCCCCGAATTCCTGTCGCTTAACCCGAACAATAAAATTCCCGCGATCCTCGACCCCGACGGCCCGGACGGAAATCCGTTCGGCCTGTTCGAATCCGGCGCAATTATGGTTTATCTGGCAGAAAAAGCCGGGATGTTCCTGCCCAGGGATGCCGCGGGGCGTTACGAAACCATCCAATGGCTCATGTTCCAGATGGGCGGCATCGGCCCAATGTTCGGCCAGCTTGGCTTCTTCGTCAAATTCGGCGGCAAGGATTTTGAAGACAAACGCCCGCGTGACCGCTATGTCGCGGAATCGAAGCGTTTGCTTGGCGTGCTGAACGGGCGGCTCGCGAACCGCGCCTGGATGATGGGGGACGAATATACGATCGCCGATATGGCGATTTTGCCGTGGGTGCGCAACCTGATCGGTTTCTATGGCGCGGGCGATCTCGTCGGCTTTCCCGATTTTCCGCATGTCGCCCGTGCGCTCGACGCATTCATCGCGCGCCCGGCGGTCGCGCGGGGACTCGATATTCCCAAACGAAGCTAGTTATTCCGCCGCCGCGTGGGCGTGGCGTTCTTCGGCCGGACGGTATTTCTGCATCTGCGTCGCGCGCAACCCGCGCACGCCGTGGCGGTCGAGCAGGTTGATCCACGATCGGAATTCCTCTTCCGACAGGCGATAGCGTTCGCACGCTTCTTCGAAAGTCAGCAACCCGCTGCGCACCGCCGCGACGACCTGCGCCTTGCGGCGCGTGACCCAGCGCTTAGTGTTGGTGGGGGGAAGCTTTTCGAGATCTTTCTCGCGCGACTCGCCCGAAAGGCGGACGATTTTGACCTGTTCGCCGACGGTCGTAAAAGCGGCTGGGGGCTGGTTCATAATCAACTCCATTGAAATAAAAAGTTAGAGTACAAGAATGTCGAAATGTAGGCCGAGCATAACCCCGAACCTTTTAAAATACGGCTAACAGGTAAGGTTAATTTAGCGCAACTTCCGTAAAAAATCTTCAATAAATGGAATGGATTGCATGCAATTTAGAATGAATTTTTGCTTTGCGCATATGCGTATTTTTGCACGAATTTTACCGTCTTTTCAGTACGGTAGAAAGAAAGGCGGTGAATCCGGAAGCCGTTCGCGCAAAGGCGGCGCGAAACTATTAAGAAGAAAGCGGCGGATTTTTCCGGCCGCTTTTTTTCGCGCCAGACCCAAAGCGGCACGAATCCAAAAAGGCGTTCCGGGGGCGGCGGCGAATTTTTTCTCGCGATCGAAATCGTAAGGGTGCGCGTGTGCCCATAAAATTTCGTCCGCCATCGCCTTCTTGATAAAACCGCGTACGACAAAATCAGGCAGAAGATAAAAATAAAGGCCGCCCAGATAAGGAAGGTGGTATTTGCCGAGTGCGGCAACAGGCATGGGGAATTCGATCATGCCGTTAGGCCAGGTGAAAGGGGCGCGCGGCGCGTCGGCGAAACCGAACGGGGTCATATCGGTCGGCATCACGCTCGATGAATAACGGAAGCCAAGCTCGTTGAGAACATCGAGCGCCCATAGGCTTTGCGGGGTCAGCGAAAAATGCGGTGCGCGAAAACCGGCCACGTCTCGTCCAGCCAATTGTTCGAGCTTTTCCTTGTCTGCGCGGCTTTCGCGGCGGAAACGTTCGGGTTCTTCTTTGGTTAATGGAACACGGCTGCGGCCATAATAGGCGATCTCATGCCCGTACGCGGCGATGTCGCGGATCAAGTCCGGCGCGGAATCCGCAACGCGCCCGACGGCAAAGAATGTTGCCTTGCATCCGGCCTCGTCGCATATATCGAGAACCCGCCGCGTCATCGCAATATAACGCTCACCCGGCGCATAACGCCCGGTCGGATCTTCGAGATTGACGGTAAAAGTTATCGCCGGTGGCGAAGCCACTTTATTCCCAATGCCCTAAAATAAGCGTCCAGCCGTATTTATGATGCATCCAATGCGCAGGCGACCATACGGCGGTAGGCGAGGGGCGGTGCATGACCTCGCCCGGAATCCAGATGAATTGCCCGTCTTGCGGCAGCCAATATCCGGGCCGCCATATCTCGGTCTGGGGATTCTCGATGACGGGAATGGTCTCTTCCGGTGTTTGCGGCGGCGGCTGCGTCACCGAGGCTGGAGTCACGGGCGCGGTATCCGCCACCGTGTCACAGGCTGACAGGGCAGCCAGCGCAGCGAATGTGCCAAGAACAAGGAACAAGCGTGTCACGGTGTGGTACTTCATTGCGCCCGAATCATGCAGGGAATTCATTAACGCTTCGTTATCTTGGAGGGTGTGGAATTAGGGGGTGCTGATCTTGAAATCCTCGATCACAAGGTTGGCAAGCAGGTTTTCCGCCATTTTCTTCGCCGTTTCCATCGCCTTGGCGCGGTCGGTTTCGGCGATGTCGAGTTCGATAACCTTGCCGACGCGCACATCTCCGACGCCCGAGAACCCAAGATTGCCGAGTGCGTGGCCGATGGCTTTGCCCTGCGGGTCGAGAACGCCTTCCTTAAGCATGACATCGACGCGGAGTTTCATTACGCTTTCTCGCTTTCCGTGGTTGCGGACTCGGGCATGATGCCGAGCCGTCTGGCGACTTCCTGATAGGCTTCCTCGACCTTGCCCAAATCGCGGCGGAAACGATCCTTGTCCATCTTCTCGTTGGTCTTGACGTCCCACAACCGGCAATTATCGGGACTGATTTCGTCGGCCAGCACGATATGCAGCTCGTCATTGTCCCACAGCCGCCCGAATTCAAGCTTGAAATCGACCAGCTTGAGCCCGATGCCAAGAAACAAACCGGACAGGTAATCATTTATGCGCAAGGCCAGAGACATGATCTCGTCGATT
>JAGWKW010000107.1 GCA_028865155.1 Alphaproteobacteria bacterium | reverse complement strand
GATATCGCGATCGAAGTCGCGCGGCTGTGCCCAGATATTCCGTTCTCGTTTGTCGAGGCGTGGCCGCTTGCCGATGACGACCGCGCGGAGCTGGCGCGGCGGCTTGCGGAGCTTCCCAATGTCACGCTGCTTCTACCGCAAAAAGACATGCGGAGCGTCTATGGCGCATGCAAAATCCTGCTCGCGCCGAGCGTATGGAACGAAGCCTATGGCCGCGTCGCGACCGAAGCGCAGGTCAGCGGCATTCCCGTCGTCGCGTCGAACCGCGGCGGGCTGCCCGAAGCGGTCGGGCCGGGCGGCGCCATCCTCGATCCCGAAAGCCCGGTCGAAATCTGGGCCGAGGCGGTGCGCAAATTATGGCGGGATGAAGATGCTTATGCCGCGCTGTCGTGTGCCGCGCGCGCGCATGCCGAGCGGATTGAAGGCAGCCTGTCTTATAAAATCGACCGGTGGGAAAGGTTGCTTGCCGACGCCTGCCGGGGCAGATATGCGATTTCGTCGTAATAATCCTCAAGTCGCGCCGTGCAGGCGACAAGGTCGAATTTCGCCACGGCATGTTCGCGCGCGGCTTTTGACATATGTTCGGCTAGATCGTCGTCGGTCAGAAAGCGGACGAGATGCGCGGCAAGCGCGTCCACGTCTCGTTCCGCGAAAGCGAAGCCTGTCACGCCGTCAATGATGCCCTCGGTTGCACCGCCGCGCGCGGAAGTGACGACGGGAATGCCGCAGGCCTGCGCTTCCATGACGACGATGGGCATGCCTTCCGATGCGCCGCTCGCAATCGTGATGCTGGGCAAACAAAACACGCGGCTGTCATGCAGCTCTTCGATGATTTGGTCATGCGGCGTACCGCCCGTGAAACGAACCGGTACGTTCAGTCGCGCGGCCAGTTCTTTGCATGACTCCAGAAGCTCCCCTGCCCCGATCATCGTCAGTTCGGCATCCGGGATTTCATGCCGCACGCGGGCGAAGGCTTCGATGAGGTAGCACCCGCCCTTGTTTTCGACCATGCGCCCGACGCACAAGATTTTTTTCTTTCTTTGCGCGATGGGTTGATCCGCGCGCGGCGCGAAGCGCGACGTATCGATGCCGATATATTTGACGGCCAGTTTTTCCGATGGAATCCCGAATGCAATGGCGCGTTCCCTGACCGCTTCGCCGACCGCAATGAAATGGGCGCTCGGATGCCGCGCGATGTCGAGCAAACGGCGCGGATAGCGCCGCACCCACGCGTCGCCGGTTTCTTCCCAATGGGCGCGATGCGTGTTGATGTCGTAGCCATGCAGGGTCGTGACGACGGGAAGGCCGAGCCGTCGCAATTCCGGCCACCAGCCGACGAGATCCATGCCGAAATGAACATGGACGAGGCTTGCCTGTTCCCGTTCGAGGAAGCGGAGAATATCCGGGTCGGGCAAAGATTTTTTTGCGACTTTCCACAAAATTTTATTTATCAGCCTCGGCCGAGGCGGCGGCGCGAGCGCGGTATCGATATTATCGAGCGCAAGCCCGTTCGCGCACAGTGCCCTGCCGATCAGGCGCGGTTTCCACCGCATGCAGGACAGGATTTGCTCTTTGATAAAGGTTTCAGACAAAGGAAGAATGTCCGATTTGACGACCAGAAGTTTTTTCATTCCTTCCCTGCTTTTCTGTGCTAGAAGCCCATAACGCAGAAAAGGGCCGGAAACAATGGCCTAAATGCAGCCAACCGGCATACGCAGGCATGACCGATTTTACTTCCTCCGTCGCCGTCATCATCGCTGCCTATAACGCGTCGGCAACCGTCGGGCGCGCGGTCGCGTCGGCGTTGGCCGAAAGCGAAGCCGCGCAGGTCGTTGTCGTCGATGACGACTCGACCGACGATACGCGAGAGGCCGCGCGCAAGGCCGACGACGGAAGCGGGCGGCTGCGCATCGTCCGGCAGGTTTTCAACGAAGGCCCGGCGGCGGCGCGCAACCGCGCGATCCGCGAAACCGACGCGCCGTGGATCGCCGTCCTCGATGCCGACGATTATTTCCTGCCCGGACGATTGAAGGACTTACTGCGCCATGCGGACAGCGCCGATTTCATCGCCGACGATTTTTACCGGACGCCGGACGGGAATCCGGTTCTCGGCGTCAAAGAACCGCGCCGCGTCGGGTTCGAGGAATTCGTGTGCGCCAACATCACCGATCCGAAACGGCAAAGGCAGGAGATGGGTTTTTTGAAGCCGCTCATGCGGCGCGATTTTCTGATGTCGCATAACATCGCCTATAAGGAAAATATGCGCCTTGGCGAAGATTACGAACTTTATGCCCGGTCGCTGGCATCGGGCGCGCGCATGATGCTGGTTCCGGCGCAGGGTTACGTTTCGGTCTGGCGCGAAACCTCGCTGAGCGGCGACCATAGAGCCTTCGATCTGGAGCAGTTACGCGATTGCGACCGCAGCCTTGCCGCCATGCCCGGCCTGAGCGCCGCCGACCGCGACGCGCTGCGCCGTCATTTCCTGAGCGTCGATTGCCGGTTGCAATGGCGCAACCTGATCGACGCCGTCAAGGCACGCAGCCCAAGTCGCATGCTGGCCTGTTTTGCCCGGCCTTGGCCGGTGCCGGGGTATCTGTTTGCGCGGCTCGCTGAACAGGCGGTTGCAAGGTCGGGGAAGGCTTTGCAGCGACTTAAAGTAAAACATGAAGTCGAATAAAAATGGCGGATAATCAGGAAATTATCCTTGTTTTCGGAGGTTCCGGTTTTATCGGTCACCATTTGCTGGCGCGGCTGCGGCAGACGGAAAGCGCGGCGCGGCTGGTATCGGTCGACCTGCGCCATCCCCAGTTCCCCGTCGCAGGGGTGGACTACAAAACCGGCGATGTGCGCGACCTGTCCGGCTTCGATCCCGGCGGCAAGGTCAGGAGGATTTACAACCTCGCCGCGATTCATGCGACGCCCGGCCATGCCGCGCATGAATATTATGAAACCAACGTCATGGGTGCGGTCGAGGTCGCGGCATTCGCGCGGCGGCATGGGATCGACGATATTGTTTTCACCAGTTCGATTTCGGTTTATGGCGCGGGCGAAGCGCGCAAAGACGAAACTTCGCCGCCCGCGCCCGACAGCGCCTATGGCTGGTCGAAATCTCTGGCCGAACGCATCCACCGCGCCTGGGCCGACGAAGACAAAAGCCGCCGCCTGACCATCGTTCGCCCCGCCGTCATTTTCGGCCCCCATGAAGGCGGCAATTTCACGCGCATGGCACGGCTGCTTAAAAAGGGATTTTTCGTCTATCCGGGGCGAACGGACACGATCAAGGCGTGTTTTTATATCGACGATCTGCTCGACGCGCTTGACGCCGCACGCGGAACCGGCGAACCGCGCATTCTGTTCAACGGCTGTTATCCCGACCGTTATACGATAAAGCAGATCGTTTCGGCGTTCCGTGCCGGATATTTTCCGGACGCGCGCGAATTTACGGTTCCCTATCCGATGGTCTGGCTTGCGGCGCGGATGCTGCGGATTTTCGCGCCGTTCGGGCTTGGCATTCATCCCGACCGGGTCGGGAAACTTGTACGCTCGACCGATATTTATCCGGGCTGGCTCGAGGCGCGCGGGTTGGCCAAGCGCGATGCGCTCGCTGCCGCGTTGGAACGGTGGAGCAAAGCAAGCGGCGGACGCTTTGAATAAAAGGGATTTTCTGCTTCCCGAAATGTCATGACGCGCGGCATCCGGCGGCGTATAATCCCGCCTTCCGTTCCCGGAGATTGAAAGGGCTGGCATGCGCTGCAACCGCTTTTTGATGTTGTTGCTCGCGCTTCCCGTCCTTGCGGCGGGCGCGGCGCTCTTTTACTCTCGACCGGCCTTGGGGGAGAACGCCATGCATGACATTCCGATGCAGATCACTTCGGCCGCTTTCGGCAATGGCAACGAAATCCCGACGCTTTATACCGGCGAAGGCAGGGATATTTCGCCGCCCTTGTCGTGGCACGGCGTGCCCGCGCGGGCGGAAAGCCTCGCGCTGATCGTCGACGATCCCGACGCGCCCGATCCGGCTGCGCCGAAAATGACATGGGTGCATTGGGTGCTGTATAATATTCCGGCCTCCGTCACCGGTTTCGCCGAAGCCATCAAGGCTTTGCCCGCCGGAACGCGCGAGGGGCTGAACGACTGGAAACGCACGGGCTATGGCGGGCCGATGCCGCCGATCGGCCGCCACTGCTATTTTTTCAAGCTTTATGCGCTCGACACCGAGCTCCAGATTCGCGGCACTGCCACCAAGGCCAAGCTTGAAAAAGCGATGCAGGGGCATATCATCGCCGAAGCCGTTTTGATGGGCACATATAAAGCGCATACACAGGAATAAAATGCTCGCTTACTTCATCCGCCGCCTTCTGCTGATCATTCCGACCCTGTTCGGGATTATGGTGCTGAATTTTCTGATCGTGCAGGCGGCGCCGGGCGGGCCCATTGAACAAATTGTCGCGCGGCTGCAAGGCACGGCCGTCGCGGCGACGGCGCGCATCGGCGGTTCGGGCGCAGGAGAAACGGCGACGCCCGCCGGGCAGACGATGCAGCAGAGCGAGCAGGCCGTGGTATCGCGCTATCCTGGCGCGGAAGGCGTCGATCCGGAATTGATCAAGGAGCTGGAACATCAGTTCGGATTCGACAAGCCGCTTTACGAGCGGTTTTTGATCATGATGAACCATTACATCCATTTCGATTTCGGCAAATCCTATTTCCGCGACGAAAGCGTGTTCAAGCTTGTCGTCAGCAAGATGCCGGTGTCGATTTCGATCGGGCTTTGGACGACTTTGCTTGTGTATCTGATTTCGATTCCGCTTGGCATACGCAAGGCGGTCGCGGACGGCACGCCGTTCGATGTCTGGACCAGCGCGGCAATTATCACCGGCTATGCCATTCCAAGCTTTTTGTTCGCGGTTCTGTTGATCGTCGTGTTCGCGGGCGGGCGATATCTGGACTGGTTCCCATTGCGCGGGCTGGTGTCCGACAACTGGCATTCGCTCGACTGGCCGCATCGCATCCTCGATTATTTTTGGCACATCACGCTGCCGATTACGGCCATGGTCATCGGCGGCTTCGCCAGCCTGACCATGCTGACGAAAAATTCGTTCCTCGACGAGATCAACAAGCAATATGTCCTGACCGCGCGCGCCAAGGGGTTGAGCGAACATCGCGTCCTCTACGGCCATGTGTTCCGCAACGCGATGCTGATCG
>JAGWKW010000106.1 GCA_028865155.1 Alphaproteobacteria bacterium | reverse complement strand
CGTCAGATTGCGCAGGTCGTGCGCGACATGGCGGCATCGGCCGAAGGCCTCAAGAACGCGCATGCCCATGCCGCCGACCAGCTCAACCGGATGCTTCCCGCCGTACAGGAGCGCGTCGGCAACATGGCTGAAATCGCCCATATTACCGGCAAGCAGGTCGCGCAAACCCTGCAATCCCTGGCGCATAGCGAAAGCAGCATGAAGACGAGCGCCGAGCAGGCCGAAAAAACGCTCGCGCGCCTGTCCTCGACGGCGGACGATCTGGGCGAGCGCATGTTCGGCGCAATCAATTTGTTGCAGGCAGGCGGCAAGGTTCTGTCTGAAACGACCGAACGCATTCAGGCTGGGCTTCCCGATTTTCCGGCCGCGCCAAAATTCGATCCGTCGGCGCTGGAGCCTCTTGCCCGGCGCATCGAGCAGTTTGCGGCGCAGATCGGCGAACGGATATCCGCCATCAAGCCGGCGGCGCCGGTCGATTTGTCTGCGTTTGAGAACGCGCTGACGCAGATCCAGTCCAGGCTCGACGCACTGAATCATGCCGTCGCGCAAAAGCCGGAACCCGACGCGCAAACGCCCATTATGCTTTCCGGACTCACCGAAGATATTGATGCGATCAAGGATCAGCTTGCCGAAATCGGCGCGGCCGCCCGCAAAGCGCAGGAAAACCATGCGATCGATAAGGTCGGCGAAAAGCTTGCGGTGCAACTCGCGGCGGCGCAGGAAAAAATCAGCCAGCAGATCGAACAACGCAAATTCGACATTCTCGCGCTTGAAAAGGCGCTCGACCAGCAAACACAAACCATCGCTGCGCAAACGACGCAGGCCTCGCGCGACGCCGCCGAGGCCATGGGCGGCGTCGGGGCAAAGATCGACGCCCTCACCCAGACCCTGCCGCCCGATTTCAGCCAGCGCCTCAAAGACCAATGGTATCAGGTCGCGGCACAGATCGAGTCGCTGCGCGGCGAACTCGAAAAACGGATCGAAGGCGGCATCTCAGGAAAGCTGGACTCGTTCGGCCAGATCCTCGACGATCTGCGCGCCGTGACCCAAGCCGCGCGCGGCGCGGTCGAGAACCCGCCCAAACATGAACTTTCCCTGCCTCCGGAGTTGAAAAAGCAGATTACCGATCAGTGGTATCAGATCGCGGCGCAGATCGAGGCCGCGCGGTCGAGCCTTACCGACGCGATGGCGCAGCAGACCGCCCGGATCGAAGGCCGCCTTTCAACCTCCGCGCCCGATCCTTTATCGAAGACGGCAAGCGACTACAACGCGCAACGCCATATCGAACAGCAGACGCAAATTTTGACGGAACTGGTCGCGACGCTCGGCGTGCTCGACGCGCATATGCAGCAGATCAAATCTGAAATTCACGCCAAGGCTAGATAAACGTCTTCGCTTTTCCCAAGGCCACAAGCGCTTTGTTCGTGCCGCGCGCGACATGGAATAAATCGACAAGCTGCGACGGCTGCCGGACGATATGCGAGAGCGCGCGCCCGATGGCGATGCTGCCATCATCCGCAATCGCGGCCATGACGACGGGCGGCACGCTCATCCGCGCATCGTCGCACACCGCGCGCACGACCATAAATGGCAGCCCGGCCTCGGCTGCGGCTTCTGCCGCGCATTGGCTTTCCATATCGACGATCAGGCAGCCGGTTTCCTGATACAGCGCCTGTTTTTCCTGCCCTGTCGGCACAAGCGTCTCCGAACCGTAAACCCCGCCGCGCTTCGCTTGCGGCATTTGGGCGGCAAGCGAAGCGCTCCACACCGCATCGCATGCCCATTTGCCTTGTGATGAAATTACTTCGGTGCCGATCAGCACGTCGCCGAGGCCAACGCTTTCATGTAGCGCTCCGGCAATGCCAAAGCTCATCAGGCGCGTGGCGCCTTGTGCCGCCAGTTCGCGCGCCAACTCGCGCGCCTTGTGCGGTCGCGATGCCGCGCAGGCGACGCGCGCACCGCCGATCCGCCGCGCAATTTTGGCTTCGGATTCGAGCCCGCACAGAATGCCGAGCATGCTTACATGCCCCAGATGACGGGTGCGGCGTTACCCGAGCGGAAGTTTTTATAACGCGCCAAAGCCCATTGCGGAAAGAAAGCCTTGTAGCCGTGATAGCGCAGGTAGAACACGCGCGGAAAACCCACGGCTGTGTAATATTCTTCATCCCACGTGCCGTCGGCTTTTTGTGTTTTCACGAGCCACGCAATACCGCGCGCGACGGCGTCGCTCGATCCTTCTCCTGCCGCCATCAACGCGATCGACGCCCACGCCGTTTGCACGGGCGTGCTGACCGCGCATTCGCCTTTAGGCTTGCCTTGCCAGTAACTGTCGCCGTCTTCGCCCCAGCCGCCGTCCGCGCGCTGCTTTTCATACAGCCATGCGACGGCGCGGCGCACCATGCGGTCCTGCGGGTCGATGCCGATGGCATTCAGCGCGCACAAGACCGACCAGGTGCCATAGATGTAATTCGTGCCCCAGCGTCCGAACCAGCAGCCCTCCTTTTCCTGCTCGCGGCGCAGATAGGCGATAGCGCGCGCAACCTGTGGATGGTCTTTTTTATAGCCGAGTTGCGCCAGCATGCTCAGGCATCGCGCGGTCACGTCCGCGCTCGGCGGATCGAGCAGCGCGCCGTGATCGGCAAACGGAATATGGTTCAGATAATAATAGGTATTGTCGGCGTCGAAGGCGCCCCAGCCGCCGTTTTTCGATTGCAGGCCCAAGACCCATTCGGTGCCGCGCTCGATCGCTTCACGGTATTTGACCCGGTCGAACCGGTCGAGCGCCATGACGACCACCGCCGTATCGTCGAGATCCGGGTAATGCGTATTGTTATACTGGAACGCCCAGCCGCCGGGCCGGACATCGGGCCGCCAGTCGGCCCAGTCGCCGACGACGTCCAGAATTTGCCGTTCGACAAGCCAGTCGCAGGCTTTTTCCATCGCCTCGCGCGGCGCATCGGCTTCGAGCAGCGCATGAAGAGACAGCCCCGTATCCCAGACCGGCGACAGGCAAGGCTGGCAATAGGCCCGGTCGGGCGTGTCGATGACCAGCTTGTCGACCGATTTACGCGCAATCGCATAATCGGGGTGGTCGGGCGCATAGCCGAGGCACTCATACATCATCACGCTGTTGGCCATGGCCGGGTAAATCGCGCCCAACCCGTCTTCACCGTTCAACCGTTCCTTGACCCAGGAAACCGCCTTGGCGATAGACTTTTCGCGCAAAGTTTTCGGCATATGCGGTTCGAAAAAGCGCAAGACCTTGTCGATAACTTCGAATACGGGCGTAAAGGCCGAATGCGTACCGCTGCCCGGCCATTTTTCGACTTTTTCGGGCGGCGTGACAAACAGCTCGTCGATACGGACGTTTTTCGGGTTTTTCGCCTGCGGCTTTTTCGCCATCAGAACCAGAAGCGGCACGATGACCGTGCGCGACCAGTACGAAACCTTGGACAGATGGAACGGGAACCACTGCGGCAGCAGCATGATTTCGACCGGCATGACCGGGACAGCGCGCCACGGCACGGCGCCGAACAGCGCAAGCTGGATGCGGGTGAAGACATTGCTGGTTTCCGCGCCGCCATGCTTGCGGATGGCTTCGCGCGCGCGGATCATATGCGGCGCATCGATATCGTCGCCAGCGCATTTGAGCGCGAAATAGGCCTTGACGCTCGCGCTGATATTGAAATCGCCGCGATGGAACAAGGGCCAGCCGCCATGCTCTTCCTGAATCGAACGCAGATAAGCCGCCATCCGTTCGTGCAATGGCTGGTTGATCGTATCGAGAAAATGGTCGAGCAGGATATATTCCGCCGGAATCGTCGCGTCGGCTTCAAGCTCGAACGCCCAATGGCCGTCGGCATGCTGCTGGCGCAGCAAAGCTTCGACGCTGCCTTGCGTGGCGGCATCGAAAGCGGGCGGAGAAGAGGCGCGCGCAGCCGCGCCGGAAACCATATTCAGCATAAGCCTTAAATCCCTTGCCTTTCGGATGCCGCAGAATGCGCGAAAACAGCTATTTAGACAAGGATTTTAAGGTGAAAGGCAAAACGGCGTTCCCCGGCATAACCCCGGAAAACGCCGTCTTTACAGCCCGTTACTGGATCGCGCCCGAACCGCCGCGGCCACGACCGCGACCGCCGCCCGTCGTTTCGAGCGCTTTCTTGCATTGCTCGGACAGGCCCGTTTTCTGCGCTTCGAGGCACGTCCGGACATCGCCTGTGCCATGCTTTTTGCTGGCGCAGAACTGCTTAATCTCCGCAGCACATTGTGTGGCGACAGGGCCGGTTCCATTACGCGCGCCTCTTTGCGCCCACGCGCCATGCGTGACGCCGGAAACAGCCAACAAGGCCAATGCGGCAATACCCGCAAGGCCTATTTTCTTCCATGCTGCATTCATCTCGCCCTCCCTCATTGGGGTTTCGGTATTGAAACCGTAAGCCAAGATGCTACGGACGTCACCCTTTGCATTTGACCGGGATCAACTCAGGGGGAAGGCCCAAAAACATAATATCTTTCAATCTGCTTCGGCGTCAGAGGGATGCGCACGCCCGGGCGGTAATAGGTCGGGCTGCTGCTTTCCTCCACGACGAATTCGACAAGAGGCTGCGGTTCTTCGATCTCGATCGGCACTTCCGCAGATTCGGCAGATTTCTTCTCGTTTTCGCTTTTCGGCAAGGGCGGAAAAATCTCTCCAGTCGCAACTGCCGATACAGGCAACTGCCTTCCTTCGGCATCCACATTTTCCCTACGCGTGATTCTCAATCCTCGACGAAACTCAGCATTATTGCCGTTAGCGGGCGCATTCATGACAGACCTATGGCTTTATGATTTTTTGGGTTTTTTCTTTGGGGGCGTTTGGGGCGGAACGTCAGCGTCGGGCGCCAAACAATACAAATGAAGGCCCTAGGCCTTCATGGCCTTGGGTTTTATCGTCTTAATCGTGGTCGTGAATCGCATAATCATTATGCACGCAGTATGAGGCAGGGATTTTGCGCGCGCAAGCTATTTTAGCCTGATGGTGCCGCTAGAGGGAATTGAACCCCCGACCTTGGCTTTACGAAAGCCCTGCTCTACCCCTGAGCTACAGCGGCGTGGTTGCGTTGAATAGTCGTTTCAGAGCGTTACGTCAATCTTGGCTTTTGCGCCGGACGCCGAAAAGCTCCAGCTTGTCGCCGACGAGGTCGTAGCCGAGTTCGCGGGCGATCTTCTTTTTCAGCTTTTCGAGTTCTTCGTTCTGGAACTCGATCACCTTGCCGGATTTGACGTCGATCA
>JAGWKW010000105.1 GCA_028865155.1 Alphaproteobacteria bacterium | reverse complement strand
GTTCCTTTCACCACGCCCGAAACGCTGGCCGCCAATCTGGCCGGGTTTGGGCTTCCTGTTTCCTCTGCCGCATAGAAAGTTTGCCATGACGACGCTTATCCTCGCCGAACACGATAACAAGAACCTCAAGCCTTCGACGCTTCATGTCGTTACTGCCGCCGCCAAGCTGGGCGCACCGGTAACGGTGCTGGTCGCGGGGCAGGATTGCGGCGCAGTTGCTGCGGAAGCGGCAGCCGTTGCGGGCGTTGGCGAAGTGTTGCATGCCGACGATGCGGCTTATGCCAATTTCCTGGCCGAAAATATGGCCGCGCTGGTTGCCAAACTGGCGCCGTCTTATTCCCATATTCTTGCCCCGGCGACGAGTTTCGGCAAAAACATTCTGCCGCGCGCGGCGGGTTTGTGCGATTGCGCGCAGGTGTCGGATGTTATCGGCATCGAAAGCGCGGATACGTTCGCGCGGCCCATCTATGCCGGCAATGCCATCGCCACCGTCAAGTCGTCCGACAAGATCAAATTCATCACCGTGCGCGCGACGGCGTTCGAAGCGGCGGCGGCAACCGGCGGCAGCGCGGCAGTCAAAACGGTCGATGGCATGGGCGATAGCGGATTGTCGGGTTTCGTCGGGGCGGAATTGTCGAAGTCGGAGAGGCCCGAATTGACCGCGGCGCGCATCGTCGTGTCGGGCGGGCGCGGTGTCGGAAGTGCCGAGAATTTCAAGACCGTGATCGAGCCTTTGGCCGACAAATTGGGCGCCGCCGTCGGCGCGTCGCGCGCGGCCGTGGATGCCGGATATGTGCCGAACGATTATCAGGTCGGGCAGACCGGCAAGGTGGTGGCGCCGGATCTCTATATCGCCGTCGGGATTTCGGGCGCCATTCAGCATTTGGCCGGGATGAAGGGCAGCAAGACCATCGTCGCGATCAACAAAGACCCCGACGCGCCGATTTTCGCCGTCGCCGATTATGGGCTGGTCGCAGATCTGTTTACGGCGGTGCCGGAGCTCGTTTCCAAACTTTAATCGACGCGGATCATCGTGCGGCTCATGCGGCGTTCGTGGCGGACGAGCCAGATGCCAGAAGCGATGATGATCGCAGCGCCAGACAGCATCCACGCGCCAGGCAGATTGTCCCAGATCATATAGCCAAGCAGCGCGCCGACGAAGATTTGCCCATACTGGAACGGCGCAACGGCGGCGGCGGGCGCGGACTTGTAGGCTTTGGCGAGCAGCACCCAGCCGACCGCCCCGATCGCGCCGGATGCGGCAATGGCAAGCGCGGCAAGCGGTTTGAAGCTCCCCCATCCATGCAGAAGGCATAGCAAAAGGCCCATGGCCACGATCATGGCGCGCGGATAGAAGGCAAGGCTTCCGCCGCTTTCCTTTTGCGAAACGACGCGGAGCAGCAGCATCTGCGTCGCGGTCATGAGCATGCTGCCGAACACGGCCAGATGCGGCAGCCATGCGGCCGTGTCGTGGATGAGGCTGGCGGGGTCGACCGCAACGACGACGCCCGCGAAACCCGTGCCTATGGCGGCTGCGCGTTTGGCGCCGAGTTCCTCTTTCAAAAACAGCGACGCCATGGCGGCGACCGTCATCGGCGTTAAAAACGACACCGTATACATGCCGACCAAAAGCAGGTGCGGCAGCGCCACGATCCAGAGCAGGTAGGCCAGCGCCTGGCACAGGCCGATCAGCAAAAGCCGTTTCGGGCTTTGCGGGCGCAGGCGGTGGAGTTTTTTGCCCAAGATCGCGAGCAGCAGGATGACGGCCATGCCGGACAGGCCGCTGACGACAAGGACTTGCCCTTCGGGCATGTCTGCCGTGCGCGCCCATTTCAACAGCGCGTCGCCGACCGACCATAAGGCAAAAGCGGTTAGCGAGAAAAGCGCGGCGCGCGAATAATTATGCTGGGTCATTGAAGAATGAAAAAGGGATCGCCACACGAACAAGCGCGTGACCTTGGAAAAAGTAGAGCCTGTTTTTCAGAGCTTGTCGAGAGAAGGCGCACGCTGCGCCGCAAAAAGTCCTTAGCTCACGGCGCCGTGGCAATGCTTGTATTTTTTGCCGGAACCGCACGGGCATGGCGCGTTGCGCGGCGTTTCGCCCCATGTCCCGGGATCGTTCCGGTCGAAAACGGCATGGTGAACCGTGCGCTGCGGCAAAGGCGGCGCGGAAGGGTGCCGGACGACGACGCCTTCAGGCGGCGGTTCGGTACCCATGAGCGCACCGGCATCCGCGCCCGACAATTCGCGCATATTCTGGGCGGCGAAGGCGGCCCGCTGGCGTTCGAGCAGTTCTTCCAAGGACGGCAGGCTCATCCCCGCCTGCATGATCGCTTTCGTCACTTCCTCGCGGATGCTTTCGAGCATCATCTGGAACAGGCCGAAAGCTTCGCGGCTATATTCGTTGAGCGGGTCGCGCTGGCCATAGCCGCGCAGATGGATGCCCTGCCGCAGATGGTCGAGCGCGAGCAGATGGTCTTTCCACGCCTGGTCGAGCGTGCCGAGAAGGGCCGCTTTTTCGGCGTGGCGCATCGCGCTTTCGTCGATGATCGAGGTTTTTTGCTTGAGCGCTTCCTCGGCGGCGGCGGAGATGCGTTCTTCGATCTCGGTTTCGGTGACGCCGTTTTCAGCGCCCCATTCCTTGACCGGAAGGTCGAGCGAAAGAATGTCGGTGGTGCGTTCGTGCAAACCGTCGAGGTTCCATTGTTCGGGATAGGAATGCGGCGGGATCGCTTGCGCGACAAGGTTATGGATGACGTCTTCGCGCAAATCCTTGATCGTGTCGGACACGTCCGCCGCCGCCATGATTTCGCGGCGCTGTTCATAGATCACTTTACGCTGGTCGTTCATGATATTGTCGAATTTGAGCAGGTTTTTGCGCATATCGAAGTTGCGCGATTCGACTTTTTCCTGCGCCTTGGCCAGCGCGGAGGTGATCCACGGATGGGCAATTTTTTCGCCGTCGCGGAGGCCGAGCTTGGCGAGGATATTTTGCGTCTGGTTATGCGCGCCGAAAATGCGCATCAAATCGTCTTCGAGCGACAGGAAGAAGATCGACGCGCCGGGATCGCCCTGACGGCCCGAACGGCCGCGCAACTGGTTGTCGATGCGTCGCGATTCGTGGCGTTCGGTGCCGACGATGAAAAGCCCGCCCGCTTCGCGCACCTGTTCGCGCGCATCGTCTATTTCTTTTTTTAGCGCTTCGACGGTGGCGGCGTCGGGCGCGCCGTCTTTCGACAGTTCGGCCAATCGCGCGTCGAAATTGCCGCCGAGCTGGATGTCGGTGCCGCGTCCCGCCATGTTGGTCGCGATGGTGATCGCGCCGGGGCGGCCCGCCTGCGCGACGATGGAGGCTTCGGAATCATGGAAGCGAGCATTGAGGACATTGTGCGGAATGCGGCGTTTTTTGAGGATTTCCGACAGGCTTTCGGATTTTTCGATCGAGACCGTGCCGACCAGCACCGGCTGCATCCGCGCATGGCATTCTTCGATGCGCGCGATGATGGCTTCGTTCTTTTCCGCCATCGTGCCATAGACTTCGTCGTTCATGTCGATGCGCGCGACCGGCTTGTTGGTCGGGATTTCGACCACGTCGAGGCCGTAGATTTCGGCGAATTCCGCCGCTTCGGTCAGCGCGGTGCCGGTCATGCCCGACAGTTTCGGGTAGAGGCGGAAATAATTCTGGAAGGTGATGCTGGCCAGCGTCTGGTTTTCGCGCTGGATTTCGACTTGTTCTTTTGCCTCCAATGCCTGATGCAGCCCTTCGGAATAGCGGCGGCCTTCCATCATGCGGCCGGTGAATTCGTCGATGATGACGACTTTGTCGTTTTTGACGATGTAATCGACGTCGCGCGCAAACATGGTATGGGCGCGCAAAGCCTGATTGACATGGTGGACGATATTGACGTTGGCGGCATCGTAAAGCCCGTCGCCCTGCCCCGGCGTCAGCAGGCCGGCTTCGCCGAGCAGATGTTCGATTTTCTCGTTGCCTTCTTCGGTCAGCGCGACGGTTTTTGCTTTTTCGTCTTTTTCGTAATCTTCCGGCGCCAGTTTCGGGATGATGGCGTTGACCTTGATGTAAAGTTCGGACGAATCTTCGGCGGGGCCGGAAATGATGAGCGGCGTGCGCGCTTCGTCGATCAGGATGCTGTCGACTTCGTCGACGATGGCAAAGTTGAACGGGCGCTGGACAAGGTCGCCATAGTCGAATTTCATATTGTCGCGCAGATAATCGAAGCCGAATTCGTTGTTGGTGCCGTAGGTCACGTCGGCGGCATAAGCTTCGCGGCGTTGTTCGTCGTCGAGGCCGTGGACGATGCAGCCCGCCATCAGGCCGAGAAAGTTATGGATGCGGCCCATCCACGAACTGTCGCGGCTGGCCAGATAGTCGTTGACGGTGACGACGTGAACGCCCTTGCCCGACAGCGCGTTGAGGTAAGTCGGCAGGACAGCGACGAGCGTTTTGCCTTCGCCGGTGCGCATTTCCGCGATCTTGCCCTGATGAAGCACGATGCCGCCGCGCAGCTGGACATCGAACGGGCGCTGGCCAAGCACGCGCCAGGCCGCTTCGCGCACGGTTGCGAAAGCTTCGGGCAGCAGGTCGTCGAGCGTTTCGCCTTTTTGCAGACGGGCGCGGAATTCGTCGGTTTTGGCGCGCAGCGCGTCGTCGGACAGGGCCTTAAATTGGGGTTCGAGCGCATTGATGCGGGCGACAAGCGCATCCTGGGAACGCAAAACACGGTCATTGTGGGAACCGAACAACTTACGCGCAAGAGAGGTGATCATCATAAACCTTTGTTTTTGGCCCTTTGGCAGAAAACGCCCTTTGAAGAAAACGGCATGAAACTGGAACCATGTACATGGCCCCTTCACGCCTAAAATGCAAGAGAATGCGGCTTTTTTTCGCGCATTTCCGCACGGATGAACGCGATAAAAATCGATAATTTTCAGGATATTAGCGTATCTCGCCCGCCGTGCCGCGAACGATCCAGCCGTTGCCCGACGCCTCGATCGCGGTGACGCGGCCGATGCCTTCGAGCGTGTCGCCGACGCGCAGATGGTGAAGGTCGCGCGAGGTCGCGCTGGTCGCGACCCAGGCTTGCCCCGGCAGGGCCGCGCGCAGAATCCAGCGCGGGGCAGCGGCGTGGCGGGTCGCGCGGCGCGGCGCTTTGCGCGCCGTTTTATGCGGCGCTGCATGGCGGACGGTTTTATGCGTCGCGTCACGGCTTTCGAGCTTGTCGAGCCTGCTTTCGATCCCTTTGATCGCCGCGGCGCTGTCGGC
>JAGWKW010000104.1 GCA_028865155.1 Alphaproteobacteria bacterium | reverse complement strand
GCCGGCAGCTTTATCTGTCCCCCGCCGGGCAGATCGGCAGGCGCGACAGGATTACCGTCCGCATCGACGCCGGGCTGATAGGCAACGCCGGGGGCCTGATGATAGTCCACACCCGCTTCCTGCGTTACCGCGCGGCATATGGTTTTATCGACGGCGGGATCTTTGGCATGAGCGGAAACCGCACCTGTAAGAAGCAGCATTACCGCAAGAGTCGTCATTCCGGCGCAAGCCGGAATCCAGTTTTTAATCTTGCTATTTCGGCAAGAAAAAAGACTTTGGTCTGGATTCCAGCTTGCGCCGGAATGACGGTCTCTGTTGTGGCTTACAAGCATGTCTACCCCGCCAGATTTTTTTGCGCAGCTTCGAGACGAGCCAGAATGGCTTCCGCCTCGGCTCTGCGTTCGCGCTGTTCCTCGACGATTTCAGGCGGCGCGCGGTCGATGAAATCCTTGTTGCCGAGCTTGGCGTCGAGCTTCTTGATTTCGGCGGCGATTTTCTCGCCTTCTTTCTTGAGGCGCGCGCGTTCGGAATCGAGATCGATGATCTCGGCTAGCGGCAAAATCAACGTCGCCTCGCCCAGAACCGACTGTGCTGACCCCTTCGCGACGGCATCGACGTGCGTGACGCCCGAAAGACGCGCCAGTCGCGCGATGATCGCCGCGTGCCGTTCGAACCGCGCCTTCGTCTCGTCCGACGCGCCTTTGACCTGCAACGGAATTTGCGCGCCCGCAGGCACATTCAATTCCGCGCGCACAGTACGAATATCGTTTACCAAGCTTATCAGCCATTCAATTTCATCTACGGCTTCGAAATCTTTCACATCGTTGCTGTAATCCGGCCACGCCCGAGTCATCAGCATGTCCGTACTGCCGGTAAATTTCCCCCAAAGCTCTTCAGTTACAAAAGGCATGACCGGATGCAGCAAATGGAATATTTGCCCTAAAACCCAAGCAACGGTTTCCTGTGTTTCTCTTTTTGCTTTCTCATCATCGCCGGACAAGATGGGCTTGGACAATTCCAGATACCAGTCACAGAAAATGTTCCAGACAAAGCCATACATACGCGACGATGCTAGGTCGAAACGAAAATCCTCCAAACAGCTTGTAATCAAACTCCATTCATGTCGCAAAGAATGAATGATCCATTTATTTGTGGTCTGGGCATTCGGATCTCCCATCACTTTGTACGGGTCAAATCCTTCAATCCATTCACAGCCATTCATCTGGCAGAACCGCGCCGCGTTCCACAGCTTGGTCACAAAATTGCGGTTGCCTTCGATGCGGCTGGCGGACAGCTTGATGTCGCGCCCCGGCGTCGACAAATTCGCAAGCGTAAAGCGCAGCGCGTCGCAGCCGTATTTTTCGATGACGTCCAGCGGGTCTATGACATTGCCCCTCGTCTTCGACATTTTCTGCCCTTTTTCGTCGCGAACAAGGGCACTAATGAAGACTTTGCGGAACGGCACGTCGCCGACGAAGTGCAGCCCCATCATCATCATTCTGGCGACCCAGAAAAAGATAATGTCGAAGCCCGTCATCAACACATCGGTCGGATAATAACGCGCCAGTTCCGGCGTCTTGTCCGGCCAGCCAAGCGTCGAAAAGGGCCACAGCGCCGATGAAAACCACGTGTCGAACACATCTTCGTCGCGCGTCAGCGCAGTTTTCTTGCCATAATGTTTTTCAGCCTGCGTGTCGGCTTCTTCGTCACTTTCAGCAACGAAAACTTTTCCGTCCGACCCATACCAAGCCGGTATCTGATGCCCCCACCAAAGCTGGCGCGAAATACACCAAGGTCGGATATCCTCCATCCACGCAAAGAATGTGTTTTCCCATTGCTTAGGCACGAATTGCGTTTTGCCTTCGCGCACAGCTTTGACGGCCTGATCGGCCATGCCGCGTACGTCGCAATACCATTGCTCGGACAGAAACGGCTCGATCACCACCGTCTTGGTCTTTTCGTCATGGGGTACGGCGTGGATATGATCTTCGATCTTGTCGAGCAGACCAAGCGCCTCCATATCTTCGACGATCTTCTTGCGCGCCACGAACCGGTCAAGGCCACGATATTTTTGCGGCGCTTCCTCATTAAGTTTCGCATGTTGATCGAAGATATTAATCATCGGCAGATTGTGTCGCTTGCCGACTTCGAAATCGTTGAAATCATGCGCGGGCGTGATCTTGACCGCACCCGTGCCCTTTTCCGGATCGGCATAGTCGTCGCCGATGATCGGGATTAATCTGCCCACCAACGGCAATTTGACCTGCTTGCCGATCAGGTGCTTGAGTTTTTCATTTTCCGGATGCACAGCAACGGCAGTATCGCCAAGCATCGTTTCCGGTCGCGTCGTCGCGATGGTGATCCATTCGTCGCTGCCCTCGATGGGATAATTGAAGTACCAGAGATGCCCTTTGACCTCTTTCGACTCCACTTCCAGATCCGACACTGCTGTCAGCATTTTCGGATCCCAGTTGACGAGCCGCTTATCCTTGTAGATTAGCCCTTCGTTATAAAGCGTGACGAATTCGCGCGTCACGGCGCGGCTTAACCCTTCGTCCATCGTGAAGCATTCGCGCGACCAGTCGCCCGATGCCCCCAGCCGCCGCAACTGCTTCGTGATCGTGCCGCCGGATTCTTCCTTCCACGCCCAGACTCTTTTCAGGAACGCCTCGCGGCCCATTTCGCGCCGGTCGAGTCCTTGCGCCGCCAGTTGTCTCTCGACCACAAGCTGGGTCGAAATACCGGCATGATCGGTTCCCAATTGCCACAGCACATCTTTTCCTTTCATGCGCTGGAAGCGGATCAGAATATCCTGCAACGTGTTGATCAGCGCATGCCCCATATGCAGGCTGCCCGTGACGTTGGGGGGCGGCAGCATGATACAATAGGGTTCTTTTTTCGAATGGACGTCGCAGGCAAACGCGCCGGACTTTTCCCAGCGTTCATAAAGGCGGGTTTCGACGGCGGACGGATCGTAGGTTTTTTCGATGGACATCTGGCTCTCTCTAGCTTCCTGTTTCGCTTTTTCGCGGAAAAAAGGCAATAAAAAAGCCCCTTCTGGGAGGGGCGGAATGCGTTGATGCGCGTGCGACCCCCGGCCGCATCGCCGTCAACGCCATCTAACGACTGCATCAAGCTTTTTCATAAGATCAGTTTAATCAAATACCTTTGGCGCCGCAACCGCTTTTTACCCGGGGCGGCGCACCTTCCTTCTCTGCCACGCCATGACGGCGAGGCGAAACGCCACGATTAGCAGGAAAAGCCCCAGCGCCGACAGCATGACGTGGCGCACGCCGCCTTCGACGATTTCGTCCCGATGGCGCAACCGCGCAAGCACATCGCCGAACATATAGCCAAACCCGGCAAACGCCGCCGCCCAGATAAAGGCCGCAATCGCGTTCCAGACCATGAATTTGCGCCATGGCAGACGGCTCATACCGATTGCGATCCCGCTGACATTGCGGATGCCGTACATAAAACGGTAGGCGAGGATAAAAGCGGCGGCGTGCCGTTCAAGCCAGCCGAGCGACCGGTCGATAGGCTCTTTCAGCTTCGGCAAGCGGATCATAATGTGCGTGCCGAAATAGCGCCCGGCCAGAAAGAATACCTGATCGCCGCAGAAACTCCCGATCCACGCGGACAGGAACAAAAGCCAGAAATTGACCAACCCCTTCTGCGCCGCGAGCCCGGCGAAAATCACGAAGGTCTCGCCTTCCATCGCGGTCCACAGGAACGTGAAGAAGTAAAACAAATTCCCGTGATGCCGGATCAGAAGGTAGATATCGTGCATGTCGCCCGACCGGGGATGGGGTCAGAGATAGGCGACTTTGGCGACTTCGTAGCCTTTACCGCCCTTGGGCGTCACGACTTCGACCGTGTCGCCGACGGTTTTGTTGATAAGCGCGCGCGCCAAAGGCGACGAGATCGACAGCAACCCGGCCTTAATGTCGGATTCATCCTCACCGACGATCTGATAGGTCACTTTTTCTTCCGTATCGTCGTCGATCAGCGTGACGGTCGCGCCGAACTTGATATCCTTGCCCGACAAAGCAGACACGTCGATGATTTCGGCGCGGCTGATCTTGTCCTCAAGCTCCTGAATGCGGCCTTCGATGAAGCTTTGCTTTTCGCGCGCCGCCGTATATTCGGCGTTTTCCGACAAATCGCCGTGTTCGCGCGCTTCCGCAATCGCCTTGATCACGGCCGGACGCTCGACGCTTTTCAGTGTCTTCAATTCTTCTTCAAGCCGTTCGTAGCCCAGCTTGGTCATCGGCACTTTATCGGTCATGGAACCCTCATCCATACACAAAGCAAAAGACGCCCATGGCGTGATGCGATCCCGCCATTAAGGTCTGTGTCTTTTTTATGAAGCCTTAAGATACGACTGAATCGCTCCGACTTCAAGGCCGCCGCTTTGCAGCGCGGCAATGGCCTCGATCGCGGCGCGGGCTCCCGGAATCGTCGTGTAATGGGGGATTCCCCGCATCAACGCCGTGCGGCGCAGGCTGAAACTGTCGGCCAGCATTTGCGCCCCGGAAGCCGTGGTATTGATCATCATCTGCACGTCGCCGTTGATCATCGCGTCGACGACATGTGGCTGCCCCTCATAGACCTTGTTGACGTGGCGCACCGGGACGCCTGCGGCCTTGAGTGCCAACGCCGTGCCCGATGTCGCGATAATCTCGAAACCAAGATTGACGAGCTGCAGCGCCAGAACGATCACGGATGCCTTGTCGCGATCCTTGACCGAAATGAAGCAGGTGCCTTTGAGCGGCAGCCGGATGCCCGCGCCGATCTGCGCCTTGGCGAAAGCGCGCGCGAAATTTCTGTCGATGCCCATGACTTCGCCGGTCGATTTCATCTCCGGCCCCAGAACGACATCGACGCCGGGGAAACGCGCGAACGGGAAGACGGGCGTCTTGACCGCCAGATGCGGTCGTGCCGGGGCTTCGATTTTCATATCCGCCAGTTTTTCGCCCGCCATCAAACGCGCCGCGATTTTTGCGATAGGCACGCCGGTCGCCTTGGCGACGAACGGCACGGTGCGGCTCGCGCGCGGATTGACCTCGAGGATATAAACCTCGCCGTCCTTGACCGCAAACTGGGCATTCATCAATCCGACCACGCCGATGGCGCGCGCCAGAACTTCCGACTGGCGTTTGATTTCATCGACGATATCGGGAGCGAGTGAATGCGGCGGCAAGGCACAGGAACTGTCGCCGGAATGGATGCCGGCTTCCTCGATATGCTCCATGATGCCGACGATGAAGGTGTCCTTGCCGTCGCA
>JAGWKW010000103.1 GCA_028865155.1 Alphaproteobacteria bacterium | reverse complement strand
CAATTCAGCCGCCTGCGGCTCCGACAAACGCCCGCGTATGGCTTCGCGAGCGGCCTTTTCTTTGGGTGGAATTTTTCGCGCATTTCTCATGACAACACGAGGCGCCCCTACATAGCTTATGCTCACTAATATAACCCTTTACCCCATCACCCGATATGAATCCCGCCATTGCCGTTATGGCCGAAATTGCTTTCAATCCATTGTGCCGTTTGCCTGAATCCGCAGAAAGAAGCATGCTTGCCGGCTTCCACCGCCGCCTCGCGCATAGCGTCAAGAACCTGGGGCGTCATGCATCCCTTAATAAGCCGGGCGACCCCCAGATTTCCCTCGGTTATATGGTAAAGGAAAGGCACGATTTTATTTTCCGTGTGCGGCAACGTCGCTTCCAGCATCGGGTCGGCATAATTTTCCAATAGAACGCAAGCGCATCCGAACGTAGACAGGACCATAAGCGCCGGAAATCCGCGCTCGTCCCTGGCGTTGGGATCCGCACCCTCTTCAAAAATCGGTTCGAGCAGCGTTTTCTGGCCTTGCCGGGCCGCGTCGAGCATTTTCAAGTCGAGCTCGCGCGCTTCTTCCGGCGATAAAAGGCTGCGCTTCTTCTCGCGATCCAATTTTTGGGCAGGCGTGATGAAATGAAGGTAATGATTTTCGTTATTTTTAATAAAAGCGCGGCCAACCATTTACATCCCCATAAAAAATCATAACTATGTTTTCGTCATACCATAAGCTGCGCAAACGAAAAAATAGTTTCGCGAAGAGACATCATTAAGACGGGCATCTGTTAACAGCCTCCGGTTTTAATCATACCTTTCTCACAAACCCTGCCATTACCTTCAGCACGCCCTTTTTGTCGAACGCGACTTCCAGCTTGTCGTGATCGACGCGCCGTACGGTGCCGGTGCCGAATTTTTCGTGGGAAACCCGGTCGCCGATATTCGGTTCTCCCTCGGCTCGCACAGGCTTGACGGGCACCGCCCTGCCCTCGATCTCGCGCGGCGCTTTGCGAAGACCGCGCCCCCTACCCTCCGAAGCCTTGGCGTAGGAGGGCTGCCCCGCCTGCAACTGCTGCCACAAAGGCGGCACACGCTCTTTGCGCTCACTCTGCCCGAACCGCATCCCCGATGCCGCGCCCGCCCCTATCGTCGAATGCCGCGCGACATGGTCGTCGGGCAATTCTTCCAGAAAGCGCGACGGCAACGCATTGACCCAGCTTCCATAAAGCAGCCGGTTCGCGACATGCGAAATGAAAGCCTGCTTCTTCGCGCGCGTGATACCGACATAGGCAAGGCGGCGCTCTTCCTCCAATCCGGCAACGCCGTTCTCGTCGATCGAGCGGCGGCTCGGAAAAATTTCCTCCTCCCAGCCCGGCAAAAACACAATGTCGAATTCCAACCCCTTCGCGCCGTGCAAAGTCATGATGCTGACCTGCTCGCCTTCGGTATTGGCCGTCGCCTCCATGACCAGCGAAACATGTTCGAGAAACGCGGGCAGCGTGTCGAATTCCGCCATCGCGCCGACCAATTCCTTGAGGTTGTCGAGCCGCCCCGGTGCTTCGGGCGATTTGTCCGCCTGCCACATGCCGGTATAGCCGCTATCGTCCAGAACGATTTCGGCGACTTCCGGATGCGGCAGATTTTCCAGCAACCCGCGCCAGCGCGCGAAATCGCCAACCAGCGCACGCAAAGTCTGGCGCAGTTTCGGTTTCAGTTCGTCAGTCTCGGCCAACTGCGCAGCGGCTTCCATCAGCGGCACGCCAGCCGCCCGCGCAAACCCGTGAAGCTGCTGCAACGCGGCAGGCCCGACGCCGCGTTTCGGCACATTGACGATGCGCTCGAACGCCAAATCGTCCTCGGGCGTGACCAGCAGCCGCAAATAAGCCATCGCATCGCGGATTTCGGCGCGTTCGTAAAAGCGCGCGCCGACCAGCACGCGATATGGAATGCCAAGCTGGATAAACCGCTCTTCGAACGCGCGGGTCTGGAACCCGGCGCGCACCATCACCGCCATTTCGTTGAGCGACACGCGCAAACGCTGCAACCGCTCGATCTCGTCCGCGACCCAGCGCGCTTCCTCCTCGCCGTCCCACAGGCTTTGGACGCGCACTTTCTCGCCCATATCCGCCGACGTCCACAAAGTCTTGCCGAGCCGCATTCTGTTGTTGGCAATGACTTGCGCGGCGGCGCCCAGAATATGCCCGGTCGAGCGGTAATTCTGTTCGAGCCGCACGACCTCCGCGCCGGGAAAATCCTCCTCGAAACGCAGAATGTTGCCGACCTCCGCCCCGCGCCAGCCATAGATCGACTGATCCTCGTCCCCGACGCAGCATATATTTTTGCGCGCCTGCGCCAGCAGCCGCAGCCACAAATACTGCACCGTGTTCGTGTCCTGATATTCGTCGACCAGGATATAGCGAAAACGGTTATGCGCTTCGGCCAGAATATCTTCGTTGTCCTTCAAAATCGTGTAATGGTGCAGCAGCAGATCGCCGAAATCGCAGGCATTCAGTTCCAGCAATCTTTGCTGATACATCGCATAAATTTTCGGCAGTTTGCCGTTCGCCAACTGGCTTTTCTCATTCGCGACTTCGTGCGGCAACAGCCCGCGATCCTTCCACCGGCTGATAACTGCCAACACCGCGCGGGCGGGCGATTTCTTGTCGTCGATATTCTCGGCTTCCAGCAACTGCTTGATCAGCCGCGCCTGATCGTCGTCATCCAAAATCGTGAAATTCGGCTTCAATCCAACAAGCTCCGCGTGCGGCCGCAGCATCCGCGCCGCAAGCGCATGAAACGTGCCCAGAAACCAGCCCTCGACCGACCGGCCAAGCATTCCGGCCACGCGCTGCCGCATTTCGTTCGCAGCCTTGTTGGTGAAAGTCACCGCCAGAATCTGCGACGGCAACGCCTTGCCCGTCACCAGCAAATGCACAAGCCGCGCGGTCAGAACGCGCGTCTTGCCCGTACCCGCCCCCGCCAGCACCAGCACCGGCCCGTCGAGCGCAGCGACAGCGGCGCGCTGCGCCGGATTGAGACCGTGCAGATAGGCAGGCTCTTCTTCGCTGGAAATAATCGCGTTTTGATTCATAGCTTTTAAGAACCTATCAGAACCTGTTCATGCTTCCCGGATGTTGAGGCGAAAATCGCGGTTTTTTGTGTTTTTGCGCGCAGCGTATTCAACATACGTGAACAGCGAAAACGCGAAAAAGCGCGATTTGCAGCCCAACAGACGGGAGAGCATGAGCAGGTTCTCAGGTTCTTATTCGGCGCAAACAACTTTATTGCGCCCGGTCTGTTTCGCCTTGTAAAGCGCAGTGTCGGCGCGCGCGATCAGCGACTCGACGGCTTCGTCCATGACATATTCCGCCGCGCCGATCGAAATGGTGATGACGCCCAAAACCTCGTTCGAGCCGCGCCGCTTGATCTGCTTGGTGGCAAGCCCGGCGCGCAGCTGGTTGGCGACGCGCTCGGCATCCTGCACGCGCGTCTGCGGCAGAAGGATGACGAATTCCTCGCCACCGTACCGGGCGATGATGTCGCGGCCTTTCAAATTTTCGACCAAAGTGCGCGCGACGAGGCGCAAAACCTGATCGCCGATCAAATGGCCGTGGCTGTCGTTGAAATTCTTGAAATGGTCGATATCGACCATCAGCAAGGACAGCAGCCCGTCCTTGTCGTGCGCCTCGGCGATGGCATGGGCGATTTCACGGTCGAAGAATTTGCGGTTGCCGACTTCGGTCAGCGGGTCGATCTGCGATTCGCGATGGACGCGGTTGAAATCGTCGCGCATCTCACTGAGCTGCGCCGTGGTCGTTTCCAGCTCGCCCTGCAATTTGCGGTTATGGGCGGCGACGAGGTGGGTTTCCTCGGCGATCTTTTCGACAGCCTGGCGCAGCGTGTCAAGGCCATCCGCCCCGCTCAGACTTCCAGTGAAACTGTCGAGTTTTTCGCCGAACCGGCTGGTGCCTTCGACCGTCGCGCCCAGCATTTCCATGACGCGCTTCAGTTCCTTGTCGATGATGCCGTTGGCATCTTTCAGGAATGCGGCTTCGGCGTCGAAGGCAAAATATTTATTGTAAAGCTCGGTGCATTGTTCCTGCGTGATCCTGCCCTTGGCGGATATGTCGTCGAACGCCGCCGTCAGCGCGGGCATGTCGCCCGCCGCGCAGTGATAATAAACGGCATAGTTGTCGGGCGACGGCGGCAGCTCGTCATGCGCCAGGCGCTCCATTGCGCGCCGCGACCACAACCCCGCCATATGCATGTCACCGCCGATAACCACGACCGGAATCCCTTTTCTGTTTCCTCTTCGTTCCTTAGCAAGACTTAATAGTTGCGTCTATATGGTTGCATCCATCTCAAGAATCTTTAACCATAGCCAACCATTCGTCTTCGCTCAAAACCTTCACTCCCAGTGCGCGCGCCTTGGCTGCCTTGCTGCCCGCATCCGCGCCTTCGACGACGAAATCCGTCCGCGCTGAAACCGATCCGGCGACATTGGCGCCAAGGCTTTCGGCCTTGGCCTTGGCTTCCGCCCGCCCCATAGACACCAAAGTTCCTGTAAACACAACAGTTTTTCCGGCGAACGGCGTATGTTTCGCGGCGGGCGCAGCATAAGGCGCGACAGTCAGTTCCCTGCCCAGTTCTTCGATAATTTTAAGATTGTGCGGTTCGGCAAAGAAATCGACGATGTCGCCTGCGACCAGAGGACCGATCTGGTCTATATCCTCCAGCTCGTGCCGGGCAGGCGATTCCGGGTCATGCGCCGCAACCATCGCCTTGCGCCACGCCGCCAGGTCGCGGTAATGCCGCGCCAGCAATTTGGCCGTCGCCTCGCCGACCTGCCGGATGCCGAGCGCATAGATGAATTTATCGAGCGGGATCGCGCGCCTTGCATCGATTGCCGCCAGCAATTTCTCGACCGATTTTTCGCCCCAGCGCTCGCGTTCTTCCAAGGCCTTTTTATGCCGGTGCAGGCGGAAGATATCGGCCGGCGCGTGCAGCAATTTCGCTTCCCATAACTCATGGATGCGCTCGTCACCGAGGCCCTCGATATTAAAGGCGTTGCGGCTGGTGAAATGGCGCAACCGCTCGACCGATTGTGCCGGGCAGATAAGGCCGCCGGTGCAGCGCCGCACGGCCATGCCTTCTTCGCGCAGCGCCAGCGAGCCGCATTCGGGGCAATGATCGGGGAATTCGAACGGCTTCGGATTCTTTGGGCTTCGCTTAATATTGACGCCGATGATTTGCGGGATCACGTCGCCGGCGCGCTGGAGTATCACCACATCAC
>JAGWKW010000102.1 GCA_028865155.1 Alphaproteobacteria bacterium | reverse complement strand
GCGGTTTGTTTTGCCTGAATAAACGCGCGGAGGCGTACCACGGGCTGTCTTCGCGCCCCAGAAGCCAGCGCCAGTCGGCATCGAACGGCAACAATATCCAGGCAGGCTTACCCAGCGCGCCGGCCAGATGCGCCACGGCCGTATCGACCGTAATGACGAGGTCGAGCTCGGAAATCAGCGCAGCGGTATCGGCGAAATCTTGAAGCATCGACGCAGCATCGAACAAATCGGCCGATGCTGCCATTTCACTGCGCTCTTTCTGCAGCGATACGAAATGCTTCATGCCTTTATCCAGCAAAATGTGCAGCATATCGAATGGCAGTGAACGCGCGCCATCGTTATGAAAACGCGCATTGCCGGCCCAGACCAGCCCGATGCGCGGCGCGGCAATAGGCTGAAGCCTTTCCTTCCATACGCGCCGCCTGTCTTCGGATGCCGTCAGGTAGGGCGCGGACGGAATCGTATCGATCCGCGTCGCGGCAAAGAAAGACAGGCTCGACAAACGGCACCGCGCATCGGCGGCGGGCAGGGCCGCATCGGCGGCGATAACCGGTATGTCGGGAAAATTTTCCGCGAACAAGGCGCGCAACGGTGCAGCCAACTGCAAGGTTGCGATATCCGTCCGTTCGCACAGCCATGGGATATAACGGGCAAAATGCAGCGCATCGCCCATGCCCTGATCTTCATAGACGATAATCCGCATATTTTTATCGCCGTTCCATAAAGGCAGCACGGCGAGTTTTTCGTCGGCCAAATCGGGCCGCTGTTCCCATAACGCCCAGCCCTGCTCCATATCGCCCATTTGCAGGCGCGCCATGGCCTCGCTGACGGCGGCTTCGGCGAAACCGGGCTGCAAGCGGCGCGTCTGCGCAAAACGCCGCGCCGCCAGTTCCGGATAGCCCATTGCGCGCAGGCTATTGCCTAAAATCATCGGCGGCCATTGCGGATCGGCATGCTCGGCCTTGCACCCGGCTAAACACGCGCCGTGCAAATCGCCCATCGCGAACAGCAGCGCGGCATAATTGCCATAAATGTGCGCATCGTCGGGCTGCCAGTCGATAGCGCGTTCGAAACAGGACGCTGCTTCGGCATAGGAGCCAGAATCTTTCAGGGCGAGGCCCAGCGCATCCCATGCCCCCGGCAGACTGGGGTTGCATTGCGCGGCGATGCGCGCTGCTTCTTCGGCCTCGGCGCGGCTTCCCGTCTCGCGCAGGACGAGGCTCAGATCGACCCATGCCGCGGCATAATCCTGTCGGGCCGCGATGGCGGCCCGGATAAGCTTTAGCGCAAGGTCGGCATTGCCCGCCTGTTTTGCGATGACGCCCATGCCCAAAAGGGCTTCGGGCTCGCGCGGCGATTGCGCAAGGATGCCGCGATAAAGCGCAAGCGCACCTGCGGCGTCACCTTGGGAGTGACGCCGCGCAGCTTCTTCAAGTTGCGTCGCGATATCCGTCGTCAGGCCGCCTCCAGCAAGCCATAGGCGTACCATTGCGGCAGCGATTTCCCGACCGTGTCCTGGATGAGCTTCTGTGCCCCTTCCGCCGTCGGCGCGCCTTCGGGCAACAAGGTTTTGGCATCGGGCGTTTCGGCGATACGGCGTAGTTCAGGCATCAGCGCCGAAACCGAATTGGCAAGCCCGGCGCGGTTCAGCGCCTGCATGACCAGCGCATCGCGCGGCGAAACCTCAATGCCGCAGCCCATGACCGGGGATGCCAGCCATATATCCGCTTCGCCAACATTCGTTTTGTCGAGGTAGCGGTTGAAGTTGCCGAGCAGGCGCGGCTGCGCGACATTGCCAATATTGTGCTGGCCGCGCAAATCGCGCAGGCCGCGCATCGGGCTGGCGACGCCGCAAGCGACAAGAATGTTGATCGCCTCGACGATTTTGGCCGGGTCTTCGCTCTGGCCGTCTGGATGAGACAGGAAATCGCCAATGCCCATCGGCAGCGTCGTCATCAGGCCGATCAGCCTGTCGTAAAGCGGCGCGGACAAATCGATAACCTTGCCCTGCGCGGCGAAGGCGGGCGGGATGTCTTCGCGCGGCACGGTAATGCCATAGGCGAAACCGCCGAAAAGCTCGGCCAGCTCGCCGGTCATATCGAACGGCGCCTTGACCCAGATGTCTGAACGCACCATGCGGTCGAGCGCAAGGTCCTTGATCGGTTCGTACAGCATATGGTTGCGGCACTTGACGACAAGCTCCTGCGCTTCCGTCGGAACCGCGAGCTCGACATAATTCGAGGTCAAAAGCGCGTCGCCCGCATAGGCCAGGCCGCGCGATCCCATGGCCACCAGCGTGTCGAACGTGGCCGAAGGCGCAGGTTCGGCGGCATAAGGGGACAGGAAAGCATCGGCATCGCCCTTGGCGATCGCGGCTTTCAGCGCCGCATCGGTGTCGGGATGCCGCGCAAGCCATGCCGCACCAAGCTTTTTGAGTTCAAGCAGGAATTCGAGTTTCTGCTCGGCATCCATTTCCGGCGCCATTTCATGGGCGAGAAAGCGCAGCGCGCCGCCGTCATGGCCATAGGCCCGGTAAGATGTCGCGAACAACCCGCCGTCGTTCAGGCGCTTTTGCGCCAGGTCGAACAGGGCGGCGCGTTCGTCCGCCGGCAGGGCTTCGACGCTTTCGTCGCAGCACAGGTAATCGAGCATCGGGGGCAGGGCCGCACCGTTTCCGATCCGCGCCAGAATTTGCGACGGCGCGCCGGTCAAGAAGATGGCGTTGAAGACGCCACGCTGCGCGGCTTGTTCTTCGCCGTGCCTGCGCGCATTGTCGTCGGCGACGAAACCGTAAAAACGCCCTTCGGGGTTGCTGGCGGCAAGGCAGATCAACTGTTCCGGCGACCGGCAGGCGGCCTCGGCATAGGTGAAATCCGCATTGACCTTTTTGGGTTTGTGGCCGCGCAGGGCCGCGATGTAGCGCAACGAAACGGGGCTGAAGGTCGATTGCGGTTTCATGGCGGAGGTCTCCATCCTTTTTATAGTGGGCATGTGGGTCATTTTAATCTCCTATAGGTAGCTGGCGATAGATAATTTTTCGATGGCGCCCGTCACCGTATAGGACGCCTGAAGAATGGTTTGCAGCGCGGTGATTTCGGCGCTGACCTGGGTTATGTTGACGTTCTGGATATCATCGACCTGATTGGTCAGGCTGGTGATCGCCGTATTCTGCAAATTTTTTTCGTTGGTCAGCGTATTGATATTGTTGGCGACCGTCGTATGCACGGCCTGTATATCGGTCAACGCTGAAGTCAACAGGCTTTCCGCCTGCTTGATGTCGGTGCTGTAGGTCGCGGCATTGCCGGAATTGGCCGCGGTGTACAGGAAACGCAGCCCTTGAACCAGCTCCTGGAACGCCTTGTCGTTGCTCGTGACGCCATAGGTTACGTTATATCCGGCGGCGATCGCCGCGCTGTCGGTCGCATAGGCGGCCGTGCTTGTCATGGCGGCTACGGTCGACGTCACCGTCGTGCCGACACCGAGATTAAGCGTCGGGCCCGTACTGCTTGCGCCGGGAATCAGCGCGGCAAGCCCGGCGGCGACGGTAGAGGTCGTATCAGATGCCTGCACGGTATAGGTATAGGTCGTATCGCTCGTGCCGTTATTGACGGTAACTGAAACCTGCTGCGGTGTCGAGACGGTGCCGCCGATCGTGACCGAATTGCTCGTCGCCGATGTCGTCAGCGTTGGCGCTGTATAAGCGCTGTCATAATTGGGCAGCCCTGTGGCGGGCACGATCGTCGAAGAAGGCGCCGTCGCCAGCGTTGTCAGGTCGGCGACCGGTGCGGTGGTATAGCGGGAACCCGCATAAATATACCGTCCGCTGATTTGCTGGTTCAAATCGATATTGACCGATTTGAGATAATTTTCGGCGGTCGCGGCAAGGCTCGCGGCGGTGGCCGGATTGTAGCTCTGGTTGCCGGTGACAAGCTGTTGGGCCTGTGAAACGACCGATTCCATATCGGTCATCGTCGTGTCATAACCCGAAAGCCGCGCCTGCACGGTATCGATGACGTTGATATAGGCCTGGCTTTGCGTCGCGCTGGCCTTCAGGTTGACGAGATTCAGCGCGTCGGTCGGCGCGTAATCGGTCAGGTCGGTATGCTTCTGCTGGGTCGCGAGCTGCGTGCTGAGGTCGCCCAGCGTCGCGGACTGGCCGTTCAGTGTGGCGATCAGCGCCTGGGTCAGGCTTAAATTGCTGATATTGGATACGGTCATGGCTACACCATGTTCTCGAGTGTCTGGAACATCGCCTTGATCGTCGATATGACATGCGCCGATGCGGCATAGCTGTTTTGCCAGGTGGTCAGGTTGACAAGCTCGGTATCGGTATTGACGCCGGTCTCGCTCGACAGAGTGCTCTGGTAATAGGATTGCTGCGTCGCCGCCGTGGAGGCCGAGGTTTTGACGGCATTCGCCGCCTGCTGGAAATAGGACAGGATCGAACTGGCGATGCCGGAATAGGTCTGGTTCACGGCCGTCAGCCCCCCGGCCGAAAACGTGCTGCTGGTCACATTGGGCGACGCCGTCGTGTCGATGGCCAGGTTGGTGGCGGTGAAGGTATTGGCAATCGCGCTCGCTGCCGCCGATTTGATGGACGAAGTTCCGTTGACAAGTGCGGAATTGACCGCGAAGGTCGAAAGATCCGGGTTTCCGCTGCCGTCAAGCGAAACGGTGAAAAACTTCGATGCCAGCTCGCCGCTTGCTGTGGTCGCGCTGTTATAGGTGTCGGCAAAGCCGCCCGACGCCGTGTTCGTGAACAGGCTGACGAACCCCTGCAGCTGCGAGGTCAGCTTGGCGATGACGCCGGTGCCGTTGTCCGTGCTGCTCGTGTTCGAGGATAAAAAATTGATCTGGGCCTGCAGGCTGCCGCCGACCAGGGTGCTGCTGATATCGGCGCCCGCGGCGTTGACGACGGTGTCGCCGCTGACGCTGAACGTTTGCGCCTGCCCGTCGAGCAATGGCCCCCCGGTCGAGGTATAAAGCGCGATGCCGCCGTTGGCGCGCTGCATGACCGTGACGTTGGTGATCGCGGCGATGGAGTTGACCAGCTGGTCGCGTTGATCTTGAAGGTCGCCGGTCGACTGGTTGTGGGCCAGCGCGTCTGCGATCTGGTTGTTCAGGGTCTGCACCTGGGCAAGGTCGGTGTTGAGCGTCGAGACCGTCGTCGACATATCGGTTTCGACATTGGCGCGCAATGTCCCGATTTGCGAGGCGATATTGGTGACGGTGTTGGCCAGCGTCTGCGCGTCGGCGATCAGCGTTTTCCCTTGTACCTGGCTGTCGGTCGA
>JAGWKW010000101.1 GCA_028865155.1 Alphaproteobacteria bacterium | reverse complement strand
GAGGCAGGCCCTGGCCTGCTTGCCCGTCATGCCGCCAAGCTTGGCATAGTCGACCAGATGGTCGTCGGGGTTGCCGCCGCCATAGGCCCATACGGCCTGGTTTTTGTACAAGACCTCTATGAATGGAAAATATTCGTCTTTCGGCATGCAGCGCGCCAGTGCGGCGGCCTTCAGGCTCGGCCCGTCGATGGGGAAATCGTGCAGCACGAATTTGACCTTGCCGGTCTTGATGTAAGCCGGTTCGAGCTTCGGCAGCGTGTCGTTATAGAATTCGGCGCAATGCGGGCAGGTCAGCGACACGAATTCGTCGACGCGGACGGGCGCATTGGGGTTGCCGAGCGTACGCAATTCCATGCGCGGATCCGAAGGGGCGGCTGCCGCCGGCGCGGCATGGGCGGGAAGCGCGGCGGCAAGCAGCAGGACGGCTGCGAAAACTTTGAAAAAAGCCTTGAAAACGCTGGTCATAGTCCGGGTTCCCTCGAATCGTTGATCTTGCGAATTATAGGGGAATTACGAAGATTAACACAAGGTTAACTATGCAAAAGCGCTTCGCCGAATCTCTCAAGAACTTCGCGCAATTCCTTGTTTTCTATGGAAGCCACTTTTTCCTTTACGGCTTCGACTGCCGCAGGGTCGGCCGGACGTACGGTTTTGGCCACGGGCGGCGGTATATCGGCATTGTCCAGAACGATCCGGGCAAAGGCTTCATAGCCGAAATAGGCGTTGATGCGCCGCCGGATTACGTCGGACCTGAAGCTGAATTCCATCGCCAGCCCTTTCGGCAGCCGAACCGTCAATGTGCCGTTTTTGCGCTGGGCCTCGCCGGGCTGGTAAGGAAAGGCGACCTTGACCGGTGTCGTGACGCGGGCATAGTCGGGGCCGACGATTTCCGTCCAGTGATCGAGCAAACCCGCATAAAGCCCCCAATCCTTTCCGGCGGATTGGCGCGCGACTTTATCGACGGCGTCGGCTATCGTGCGGACTTTGGGGAAATAGGCTGTCATGGGGCGGATTGTGACTTCCAAAGCGAAAAAAGTCAAAAAGGATGCGGCGGTCACAGCCCCATCCCCGGCGCGCCTTCTGAAATGGTACGACAGCCACCGCCGCATCCTGCCATGGCGGGCGGGCAGGGACGAAACGCCCGACCCGTACCGCGTCTGGCTGTCCGAAATCATGCTGCAACAGACCACGGTTGCGGCGGTCGGGCCTTATTTCCAGAAATTCGTCGCGCGCTGGCCGGCCCTGAACGACCTTGCCGCCGCGCCGCTCGACGATATTTTGCGGCTTTGGGCGGGGCTTGGTTATTACCGGCGCGCGCGGCTGCTGCATCAATGTGCCATAAAACTGCGCGACGATTATGGGGGCGTTTTCCCTTCCGACGAAAAAACCCTGCGCGGCCTGCCGGGCTTCGGCCCTTATACGGCGGCGGCCGTCGCGGCAATCGCCTTCGGCAAGCCGGCCAATGTCGTGGACGGCAATGTCGAGCGCGTCATGGCCCGGATTTTTGCGCTTCAAACGCCTTTGCCGAAAGCCAAGCCGGAACTCCGCGCCGCCGCCGCGCAACTGGTGCCGAAAAAGCGCGCAGGCGATTATGCCCAAGCGCTGATGGATCTGGGCGCGACGATCTGTACGCCGCGCTCGCCCAAATGCGGGCTGTGCCCGTGGCAAAAAGAGTGCCGCGCTTTCGCGAGCGGCGATCAGGAAAAGCTGCCGAAACGCGAAGCTAAAAAAGCGAAACCGGTGCGCCGCGCCATCGCCTTCGTCCTGATGAACCGCGAAGGCGAAGTCCTGCTGCGCCGCCGTCCGCCGCACGGGCTTCTGGGCGGCATGATGGAAGTTCCAAGCACGCCGTGGCGCGAAGGGCGCATGCCGCGTCTGGCCGATGCGAAAACCCATGCGCCCGTCGCGGCGGAATGGCAGGAAATCCGCGGTATCGTGCGGCACATCTTCACCCATTTCACACTTGAATCCGCCGTCGCCGTCGCGACCGTTTCCATAACCGGCGCGCGGCGCGCGCATGGGGCGTGGGTTCCGATCGGCAAACTTGCGGATGAAGCTCTGCCCAGCGTGATGAAGAAGATTGTCCATCATGCCCTGAAAGTTTTATAATAAACAGAACTTGCGGAGATATCCCCCATGCGCCTGCGCCTGTTTACCGCCGCCTTTTTCGCCTGCTGCCTTGCGGCGGGAAGCGCGCGCGCCGACATCTATGCCAAGCCGAGCTGGCAAAACCTGATGAAGACGATGGTGCGCTTCAATGCGCTCGACCTGTCGGACACGAAGCTGCTTGACCAATATGCGATCATTACCGAATGCGATCTGTACAAGGCATATTACAACAACGACTTCAAATGGGAGGAAGTGCGCCACGCGATCGTCAATTCAATCAGAAAGAATATCGCGACCTACCCGATCGCCTATCAATACGACACCAGATTACAGCTTGACCGCTATGATTTCGCGTCGAAGCTTTTCCGCTTCACAAAAAAATCGACGATCAACAACATCAACAGCTTCGACATCTATTCGGTCGAGGGAACCGGGTGCGGCACCGCGAGTGTGACCCTTCTGCCGCGCGATTTCCATGCCGTCCTCGCCGATCCCATCTATATGCAGGGGCTGCCGCTTGATGAGAAGGATGCGGAAGCTCTCCTGAATCAGATGACGAAAGACGGCAATATCAACCGCATCATCTTCGTGCGCTTCAACCTGCGCATCGTCTATATCGACCATATGCGCAAAGTTGCGCTGCCGGGGGAGGTCGTGCATTACGAACAGTCGAACGCGCCGAACGCGAGCTGGATCCGCATGGATGCCCGCCTCGACTCGATCGATTTTTACGAAGACCCGCAGATGACGCGGCTGATCTACGAATTCACTTTATGATATAAAATTTATACCCCGGTCTCGGCGCGCACCTGCTGGCGCAACCGGTCGATCGGCATAAGCCCGCCTCGTCCGTCGGCATCGAAGCACCAGAATGTCCAGCCGTTGCAGGCCGGCAGTCCTTGCACAAGCGCGCCGACCTTGTGGATCGAGCCGATGATCTTGTCGCCGCGCATTTCGGCCTGAAGCGTCGCATCCGCCTTGACCCGCGCACGATGCCTTTGCCGTTCGTCGAACAGATATTGTCCGGGCCGTAAAAGCCCGCGTTCGAGAATGATGCCGAAAGGAATGCGCGGTTCTTCGCGCTTGGCGAGCGTCGTCAGGAATTCGACATCGGCGGCGGGCGCAAGGCTCGCGATGCGTTTCTCGGCGTATTTCGCGTAAGCCTTCTCGCGCTCGATACCGATGAAGCGGCGTCCCATCTGCCTGGCGACCGCGCCCGTCGTGCCGGAACCGAAGAACGGATCGAGAATGACATCGCCCGGCTTGGTCGAGGACATGATGACGCGATACAGAAGCGAGGTGGGCTTTTGTGTCGGATGAACTTTGACGCCTTTGTCGTCGCGCAAACGTTCCTTGCCGCTGCAGATCGGCATATGCCAGTCGCTGCGCATCTGCTTGTCGTCGTTGAGGCTCTTCATCGCCTCGTAATTGAAGCAGGGCTTCGCATTCTTCGACGGCGAAGCCCAGATCAGCGTTTCATGCGCGTTGGTGAATCGCTTGCCGCGGAAATTCGGCATCGGGTTGCTTTTGCACCAGATCACGTCGTTCAGAATCCAGAAACCGAGATTCTGCAAGATCGCGCCGACGCGGAAAATATTGTGATAGCTGCCGATGACCCACAAACAACCGTCGGGTTTCAAAACCCGCTTCGCGGCCTTGAGCCATTCGACCGTGAACGTGTCATAGGCGGCGAAGTCGGCGAACTTGTCCCAATCGTCATCGACGGCATCGACTTGTGAATGGTCGGGACGCAGCAAATCGCCGCCAAGCTGTAAATTATAAGGGGGGTCGGCGAATACGGCATCGACCGAATGCGCGGGCAATTCGTTCATGATGCGGATGCTGTCGCCGATCAAAATCTTGTCGAGCGGCAAAGCGGATGTAGTGGTTATTTTCGTCTTACGCGGCATGGCGGCCAGCATTATCCAAATAATTTAACAACAAGTAAAGAAAGAGTCATAAGAGTCAGTAAGTTAACGAATTATTTTAAGCTGCCGCCTTATTTGACGGGCGCGCCTTGAGGCCTAACGCCTCCATAAGTCCGCGATCCGTATCGCCGCCGGGATTGGGCGTCGTGAGCAGCTTGTCCCCGGTGAAGATCGCATTCGCTCCGGCCATGAAGGCCAAAGCCTGCGCCTCGCGGCTGATCGAAAGCCGTCCTGCGGACAAACGTACCATCGCTTTCGGCATCAGAATGCGCGCGACGGCGATGACGCGGATCCATTCGAAAATGTCGAGCGGTTCGACATCGGCCAGCGGCGTCCCTTCGACCGGAACCAGCGCATTGACCGGAACCGACTCCGGCTGCGGGTCGAGCGTGGCAAGCCGATGCAAAAGCTTGATCCTGTCTTCCCGGCCTTCGCCCATGCCAAGAATGCCGCCGCAGCATAGCGAAATTCCGGCCTCCGCCACATGCGCAATGGTGTCGAGCCTGTCCTGATAGCTGCGCGTCGTGATGATTTCAGGATAAAAATCCTCGGACGTGTCGAGATTGTGGTTATAGGCGGTCAGCCCCGCTTCTTTCAGCCGTTGCGCCTGATCGCCCGTCAGCATACCGAGCGTCACGCAGGCTTCCAGCCCCATTTTGCGGACGCCTTGCACCATCTCGATCACACGGTCGAACGCGCGCCCGTCGATCACGCGCGGCCATGCCGCGCCCATGCAATAGCGGGTCGAGCCGCTTTCCTTCGCTTGCCGCGCGCCTTCCAGAACTTCATCGACATTGAGCAGAGATTCTTTGGCCAGCCCGGTCGGGTTATGGATGGATTGTGAACAATATTTGCAATCCTCGGTGCAGCCGCCCGTCTTGATCGACTGCAGGGTGCAAAGCTGAACCTCATTCGCGTCATGATGCGCGCGCTGCACCGACGCCGCCTCGTAAACGAGGTCGAGCAGGGGCTTGCCATAAAGTTCTTCGACATAAGACAGGTCGATCGTCATGCTGTTTTTATCTTTCGTTCCTGATTATCCGCCGCAGCGCGCACCGGGGCAAAGCTCATCCGGTGCCACGGGCTTATACCGTATCGCGCCAGCCCGTCCAAATGTTCCTTCGTGCCGTATCCGGCATTGCGTTCCCAGCCATAGACGGGGAAATCCTCGGCCAGTTTTTGCATCAGCCGGTCGCGGTAAACCTTTGCGACAATCGACGCAGCGGCAATCGACAGGCTTTTGTCGTCGCCTTTGATCACAGTCTGCG
>JAGWKW010000100.1 GCA_028865155.1 Alphaproteobacteria bacterium | reverse complement strand
AAGCTTTTAACCATCAAGGAGCTATCCCAATGAAATTCCGTCCCTTGCACGACCGCGTCGTGGTTCGCCGTATCGAAAGCGACACCAAGACCGCAGGCGGCATCATCATCCCCGACACCGCCAAGGAAAAGCCGCAGGAAGGCGAAGTGATCGCCGCCGGCCCGGGCGCGCGCGATGAAGCGGGCAAGATCGTGGCACTCGACGTCAAGGCGGGCGACCGCGTCCTGTTCGGCAAATGGTCGGGAACCGAAGTCAAGATCGACGGCGAAGAGCTGCTGATCATGAAGGAATCCGACATCATGGGCGTGATCGAAAAGACGAAAGCGTCCAAGAAGGCCGCCTAACCCTATCCAGCAACAACCAAGTTAAGGAATAAAACAATGGCTGCTAAAACTGTCTCCCACGGCGCCGATGCCCGCGATCGCATGATGCGCGGCGTCGATATTCTCGCCAACGCCACCAAGGTCACGCTCGGCCCCAAAGGCCGTAATGTCGTCATCGAAAAAAGCTTCGGCGCGCCGCGCGTCACCAAGGACGGCGTCACCGTCGCCAAGGAAATCGAGCTTTCGGACAAGCTCGAAAACATGGGCGCGCAGCTCGTCCGTGAAGTCGCCTCCAAAGCCAACGACAAGGCGGGCGACGGCACCACGACCGCGACCGTTCTGGCGCAGGCTCTGGCGCGCGAAGGCATCAAGGCCGTCGCGGCGGGCATGAACCCGATGGATCTGAAGCGCGGCATGGAAAAGGCGGTCGAAGCCGTCGTCGAAGACCTCAAATCGCGCTCCAAGAAAGTGTCGAGCAACGCGGAAATCGCGCAAGTCGGCACGATCTCGGCCAACGGCGACAAGGAAATCGGCGACATGATCGCCAAGGCGATGGACAAGGTCGGCCATGAATCGCCGATCACGGTCGAAGAAAACAAGAGCCTCGAAACCGAACTCGAAGTCGTCGAAGGCATGCAGTTCGACCGCGGCTACTTGTCGCCCTACTTCGTCACCAACGCCGAAAAGATGGTGTGCGAACTGGAAAACCCCTTCATCCTGTTCCACGAGTCGAAGCTTTCCGGCTTGCAGCCCCTGCTTCCCGTTCTCGAAGCGGTCGTGCAGTCGGGCCGCCCGCTGCTCATCGTCGCGGAAGAAGTCGAAGGCGAGGCTCTGGCCACGCTGGTCGTCAACAAGCTACGCGGCGGCCTCAAGGTCGCGGCGGTGAAAGCCCCCGGCTTCGGCGACCGCCGCAAGGCGATGCTCGAAGACATGGCGATCCTGACCAACGGCCAGGTCATTTCCGCCGATCTCGGCATCAAGCTGGAAAGCGTCACGCTCGACATGCTCGGCGCCGCCAAGAAAGTCCGCATCGACAAGGACAACACCACGATCATCGACGGTTCCGGCAAGAAGAAGAATATCGAAGCCCGTTGCAACCAAATTCGCCAGCAGATCGAGGAAACCTCCTCCGACTACGACCGCGAAAAGCTGCAGGAACGCCTCGCCAAACTCGCGGGCGGCGTGGCCGTCATCCGCGTCGGCGGCGCTACCGAAGTCGAAGTCAAGGAACGCAAGGATCGCGTCGACGACGCGATGCACGCGACCCGCGCGGCGGTCGAAGAAGGCATCGTCGCCGGTGGCGGCGCGGCTCTGCTTTACGCCGTCCGTTCGATCGAGAAAGTGCGCGTGCAAAACGACGACCAGCGCCGCGGCGTGGACATCGTGCGCCGCGCGCTCGAAGCGCCGCTGCGCCAGATCGCGGAAAATGCGGGCGTCGACGGCTCGGTCATCGTCGGCCGCATGCTCGACCAGAAGGACACGAATTTCGGCTTCGACGCGCAGAAGGAAGATTACTGCGACATGATCAAGTCCGGCATCGTCGATCCGACGAAGGTCGTCCGCATCGCGCTGGAAAGCGCGGCGTCGGTCGCGGGCCTGCTGATCACGACGGAAGCCATGATCGCCGACAAGCCGGAAAAGAAAGCCGCAGGCGGCGCCGGCGACATGGGCGGCGGCATGGGTGGCATGGGCGGAATGGATTTCTAATCCATCCTCTCAGTACGCAAAACGAGGGCTGCGGGCAACCGCAGCCCTTTTTTGTTGACTTTTTTCTCCTTTGTTTCACCCTGTCCGGGTTTCCGGATTTTTTATTTTCGAGGAGATATCATGACTGGCACATATGGTACCAAAACCTATCCCCAAAGCCGCCGCATGTATTCAACGCCCTATCCTTGCTATCAGCAACGTCTGCTGCCGAGCGAAGAAGCCAAAAGCATCGCTATATTCAAAGATGCTCTTGCCGAAATCGGCGAAAATCTGATCGGCGCGCCTTTCAATTATTGCTTCGACATGGATAAGTTCCTTGCCCCGTATTTTTCTCCGTCCATGCATAACGAAGATACCGTCATCGCCTTTTCCGGAACCAAAGCCTATCAGGCCTATAAATCGACACTATCCCCCGAAGGACGAGAGGCGCTCGATTTCATCACAACCCATATCGCCGCGCATAAAGCCTCAAAAACCTATGGAACGCCTTCGCAAGACAATGTGATACCGATTAATCACAAACACCCCTACGACACGCAAAAACTCGCCAAAGCCTTCAAGAATTTATGGAAAGACGACATCCTTCTCGACCCGCGCCTTACCCAGGCCGAAGAATTCTTTTTTTGTGCCCCCCAGAGCACGGATCCGGCCAAAGACAATCGAATGCTTCCATATACCGACGAAGACCGCTACAGGGCTTCGCTGGAATGGATGATCGCCCCGAAAAACGCGCAGCAGATCGCACTGATGTTTCTTTATTCGCGGCTTGCCCAGCATTATGGCGAGACGGATTCACGCTCTCTCAAAATCGCAAAAAATGTTGCCGCCCTTATCGAAAACGGAAAAGAAAATGACGTGATCGACACGTTGATGCACAGCCCGCGCCGCTATTGGCTTCAGGCTCAGGCAGCCGGGAAAGGAGCACTCCATCTTTTCAGGCTTGCTTTTACCATTCTTGCCGCCCCCAAAATCAGAAAACCCGTAGGCTTGGCCTTATCGGCCGCCAATATGATCAAGGACTATAAGCGTCTGCGCGATGGAAGCTGGGCGACAAATCAATTGGCGACTACGGCGTCGCGACGTCCCGGCCCTGCTACCGAACTTAAGACTGCCGGTCCAACCTCCTAACCGCCTGCATAGCCGAAAGGGCTGCAAGAGACCGCAGCCCTTTGTTTTTTGCTCGTCACTGCATCCCTTGCCAAAAAAGGCAAATCCGGTTTGAATAGCCCATGGCCACATTCAAAAACCTGATCTTCGTCGCCATCCTCGCCACTCTGCTGGCCATCGGCCTTGTAAAATCCGGCCTCATAACATCCGCGCCCGCGCAATCCACAGAAACCGCCTATCACCGCATCCTGCGCACCAACACCATCCGCTGCGGCTACAGCGTGTGGAAACCCTTTATGTGGGTCGATCCCACCACCGGGAAAAAAATGGGCATCTTTCCCGACCTGATCGAAGAAGCCGGGAAACGCCTCGGCCTCAAGGTTGTCTGGCAGGAAGAAGTTGGCTGGGGTTCCCTTGCCGAAGCGCTTCGTTCCGGGCGCATCGACATGGCCTGTGCAGGATACTGGCTGGATTCGACTCGGATAAAATATCTGTTGCCAACAGTGCCGCAGCTTTATTCGCCCACTTACATCTATGTCCGTGCGGCGGACGCCCATAAATTCGCGACGCCGGAAGCTTTGAATTCGTCCCGCTATACGGTCGCGACGATCGACGGCGGCGGCGCAGAAAAGCGGGTCATCGCCCAGCATTTCCCGCGCAGTAAACAGCTTACCCTTCCTGAATTGAGCGGCGCGGCGGACGAAATGGAGGACCTGGCGACTGGCAAGGCCGATTTCGTCATTCAGGATCCTCCCACGGCGGAACTATATGAAACCCACAACCCCGGCAAGATCGTGTCGGCCTTTCCCAACACGCCAATGGACTTCTTCCCGACGGTGATGCTGATGCCGCCGGACGACGTGATGCTAAAAAGCATGATCGACAACACGCTTTTGGGTATCGAGCATGACGGAACGCTCGACGCGATCCTGAAGAAATATCACGCAACACATCTGGTCCTGCGCAACCCGCAGCCCGTCGCCCCGCCGCAATAATGCTATCCTTCCGGCAGCAGACGCCAGACCAGACGGAACAGGCTGCGCATCGACTCCGCGATCTTGGCATTGCGGATAACGACGCCGCCCACCGGGGGCGTCGGCGAATAAAGCATCACATTGTCGGCATATATCTGCATATCGACCTGAAAGCGCGTAATATCGTCCGGCAAATATTTGATGGCGCGCAACGCTTTCGCGTCGCTGCCCCAGATCGGCACGCTGCGAGAACTTTGCGGCGCGATACCCTTGTACCAAAACCCTTTCTTGATGCGCTTGGCGATGAATTGTTTGTTCATGTTCGGAAACAGCTTGATCGCATCGACACCCGACGCGAAACTCAAAAGCTCCCTTTTTTCGCCTTCGACAAATGCCATGTTGAGCATAATGTCTTCATGCACACGAACATAGCCTTCCGCGCCTTCGAAAAAAATGACTTCCGTTTCTTCTTTCTGCCCGCCGAGCTTCGACAATAACGGCACCGCCTGTTCCAGGTCTTCGACCAGCTGCTTCTGTCGGAACAGTAAAGCTTCGGGCGCATCGGCCTGATACCGCAGCCGCCGCCCGACCTTGACCTTGTTCAGAAAACCGCGCTGCGCAAGCCGCCGCACGGTCAGATCGACCGTGCTGCGCGTGATGCGCGTCGCCTCGGCGATTTCGTGGATAAACAGCCCGTCTTTATGCTGCAGGCAGGTCAGATAGATGCGCCCTTCGCGGTCTTTCAACCCCAGACGCTGCATCAATTGCCTGATATCTTTATGCATTTCCGCCTCCGCGCCGATAATATAACATAAAAACTGTCATTTTGTGCATGTAATTACAGAAAATTACATTTCCTGTGTAGCCGCCGGAACCAATTCGGGCGCGCCGAACGCAAGGAAAACAGGAAATGAACAGCTTAAAGACATTCATCCTCGTCCCGGCTCTGACCATTCTTCTGGCCGCCGGGCTTGCGAAATCCGGCCTTATAATGCCCGCGCCCGCACAAGCCGCGCGCGAAACCACTTACGACCGCGTGCTGCGCACCGGCACGATCCGCTGCGGTTACAGCGACTGGAAACCTCTGTTCTGGGTCGACCCGAACACAAAGGAAAAGAAAGGCATCTTCGCCGACCTGACCAAGGAAATCGGCAAGCGCCTCGGCCTCAAGATCGTGTGGCAGGAAGAACTCGGCTGGGGCTCCGTCGTCGAAGCCATCAAATCGGGCCGCGTCGATATGTCCTGCGCGGGCTATTGGCTCAACCCGGCGCGCATCAAAAACCTGCAACCGTCGGTGCCGCAGCTTTACTCGCCGCTT
>JAGWKW010000099.1 GCA_028865155.1 Alphaproteobacteria bacterium | reverse complement strand
GCTGAACATCATGACGCTGGAAGAGCCGGTCGAATATCAGTTCGAACTGATCCGGCAAACGGCCATCCAGGAACAGCAAGGGCTGGATTTCGCCGAAGGCGTGCGCGGCATTTTGCGGCAGGCGCCGGATATCATCTTTATCGGCGAGGTGCGCGACGGCGACACCGCGCGCATGGCTTTGCGCGCCGCGATGACGGGGCATCAGGTCTTTTCGACCCTGCATTGCAATGACGCGTTTGGGGCCTTGCCGCGCCTGAACGATCTGGGCGTTTTGTCGCGGATGCTCGCGGAAAACATTTCCGGTGTCGTGGCGCAACGGCTGGTGCGAAAATTATGCCCGAAATGCAAAATTACACGCCCTGCCACGGCGGAAGAAAGCGCAATCCTGTCCTACGCGGAACCCGCAGCCGCCTTCGCTGGTTTTGCCGAAGCGCAAAACCCGATCGACGCGCCCGTGACGGTCGCCGAGGCCAAAGGCTGCGAGCATTGCAGGCAAAGCGGTTATCGCGGACGTCTGGCGGTCACGGAAATTTTGCGCGTCACGCCCGAACTCGACGAACTTATCGCGCAGGATGCGCCGCGCGGCATCTTGCGCAAGCAGGCGGCGCAGGACGGTTTCCGGTCGATGGCCGAAGACGGCATCGCCAAGGTCTTGAGGCATGAAACGAGCCTCGACGAACTGCGCCGCAACGTTGATCTGACGAGGATGGGCTGATGCCGTCCTATGCCTATAAAGCCGTTCATGCGTCGGGCCGCGTGGCGCGCGGGAATATCGTTTCGGTCAACGAGAACGAACTCGCATCCTATTTGAGCGAATCCGGCCTCGAACTGATCGAGGCGCGCGAACGCGACGAAACGCGCCTGTCTCTGCCATTGCTGCGTGCCGTTCCGCCGCGCACGGTTGCGGCTTTTTGCACCCGGCTGCACGATTTGCTGATTTCCGGCATTCCGTTCCTCGATACGCTGCGCGATGTCACGGATGCAACCGACAACCGAGCCTTGCGCGAAGCATTGGCCCATATCGCCTGCGCCATTCAGAACGGCGGCGGTATCGCATCGTCTTTCGCGCTTTATCCGCGCCTGTTTCCGCCCGTCTTCACCGCCGTTATCGAAGCGGGCGAGCGCAGCGGCAATATGGGCGCGGCCTTCGGCTATCTGTCGCGCTATGCCGATATGCGCGCGACGACCGAGGAAAGACTGCGCCGCGCCTTGCGCTATCCATTGTTCCTGTTCTTCGTCGCCGGAAGCGCGGTCGGCTTTATGCTTATCACCGTCGTGCCGCAGGTCGTGCAGTTCCTGAACGGGCTTCAGGAAAAACTGCCCGTTGCGACGCGGCTGCTTCTTGGCGTATCTGCCGCGATTGCCGCGCATGGCCCCGCGATCCTTGGCGCATTGATCGTGCTGGCGGGCATGATTTATGCCGCGCGCGCCCTGTCGCCTGCCTTTGCCGTAAAATGCGACGGCATTGCCCTGCGCCTGCCTTTTATCGGCGCGGTCATCGCCAAAAGTTCGCTCGCGCGTTTCGCGCACAGTTTCGCGATTTTGTTCCGTAGCGGCTGCAAAGCGCCGGATTGTTTACGCCAGGCACGCGGCACGGTTTCGAACCGCGCGTTACAAGTCGGGATCGAGAGCGCCGAACGCCGCCTGCATGAAGGCGCGGCTTTGTCGCAGGCATTTGACAACGTCCTGCCGCCCTTCGCGCTTGGCATGCTGCGCACGGGCGAGCGTAGCGGCGATCTCGGCAAAAGCCTCGACGATCTCGCGGTAGCCTATGACCGCGAGGCGCAGGCTGCGACCGATGCTTTTATCGGCATACTTGAACCCGCTTTGACGCTGGCCATAGGCATGGTCATGATCTGGACGGTCATGGCCGTGCTGGGCCCGCTTTACAGCAGCCTGTCGGTTCTGGGGAAACGCATGTGACGGATATGCTGGCCCTGCATCCGCGCATCATCCTGACCGTCGGCGACGATGGCGTCGTCGTCACGCCGCACGATATTCCGAACACAGCACCTTTCTTCGCGCCGAACGAAGCCAAGAACGGCGCGCAGGAAATCGCGGCTTTCCTCGACCGCCATCCTGCCGCGCAGATGATTTTGCTTGCGGACACGCTGGCGCAGGATTACCGCGCTGACAGTCTGCCCCGGCTCAATCCGTTCGACCGCGCCAAGCTGGCGCAACGAAGGTTGAAACAGAATTTCCCCGCCGCGCGCATGACCGCCTGCCTGAAAGGCCGGAAAGCGCGTGGCGACGTTCTTTTGATCGGGCTTCACGACGGCAATCCCGTTTTCGCATGGGCGGAAAAGCTGCGCGCGCGCATTCCCGTTATCGCCCTTCTGCCCGTCGAGGGCGCGCGACTGATCCCGCGCCTGATGCGCGAGGCTGCCAACGGCTGGGCAATGCTTGTCAGCCGCAACCGCTCCGGCGGATACCGGCAGATCGTGACCCACAAAGGCGCGTTTGTTTTCACGCGGCTGACGCCGCTTCCGCCCGACGGGGCGAAGGACGAATCCGAAACCATTGCGCGCGACATCAAGGCCAGCCTCGATTACCTGACCCGGCATGGTTTGCGCGACAGCAAGGAGCTTTCCGTTCTGCTTTTGCTGCCGGGCGATGCGCATGAAGCTCCTGCTTTGAAAGCCTTGCCGCTCAAATCCGTCGCTTCGCTCGAACCGCATGCGGCGGCGCGGCTGTTGAACTTGCCTTTCGCGCCGGAATCCGGCGACGATGCCGGAGACCTTTTTTTCGCGGCCACAGTCGCTGCTGCGCGGCATCCCGCTTTGCCGCTCCGGCTGCCGGAAACGCATAGGGCTTGGCGCACGGGTACAATTCGCCAATGGGGCATGCGCGCGGCGGTTATCGCCCTGCTTCTTGCCTGCGGGCACATGATATGGAGCGCGGGCGGGCTTGCGAATGATTTATGGCAGGCGCGGCATGTTGCCGCCACGCTGGCAAAAACACGCGCCGAATTTGCGCGGGAACATGCCGATGCCGCGCCGACGACCGAACCGCTGGGCCGTTTGCGGCAAGCTATCGAACGCCGTCGTCTGTATCGCGCGCCGACCCCGACGCCGTGGCACGGGTTGGCAGAACTTGCGCGCGGTCTCGACCATGCAGCGAAAATTACCGAAATCGACTGGAGCAAGCCGGCCGCGCAGATGCCGGAAATTTTTTCGGTCGCATTACGCATGGCGCGAACATCGAAACATGAAGACCGCGCCGCAACCGTCGTCACCTTCGAACAGGAGGCGCAAAATATCGCCAAAGCGATGCCCGATTATGCGTTGTCGATTACGCGCACGCCTTACCCCGATCTGCCGAAGGATTCGGTCACGGCGGCTTCTGTCTCCGACCCCGTTGGTGAAATCGCGCTGCAAAGGAAAGTACCATGACCGATTTGCGCCCGCACCGCGTCTGGATCGGCCTTCTGCTTTTGGCTTTGGTCATTACTGTTGCGCAGGCTCCCCTGCTCGACGCGGCGCAGCGCAAAGCCGCCGTGCGTCTCGATATGTTGCGCGCGCAAGCGCAAAAAGCCGAAGACGGCCTGCGCCAGTTCCGTGCCGACATCGCCCTGACCAAACGGCTCAAGGACCGGATCAGCGCGAAGGAAGCCGAACGCTCGCTCGCACCGATCGACAGGCTGCACGCCGCCAAAATCCTCGAACGCCGCGCTGCGGAAACGCATTTGTCGGACTTCGCCTATACACTGTCGCCGGAAAAGAATACAGTTATCGACAGTTCCGGCGCAGGCAAACAGACCTTGGCCGCGAGCCATCTGAGCCTGAGCGCAAAAGCCCCCGCCGATACCGATGCCTATCTGTTTCTCGACGATCTGCGCCGCACGCTGCCGGGACGGCTGACGCTGCAAAAAATTTCACTTAAACGCATCCATTCGCCCGGTGCGCCCGTGAGGGCAGAGAATTTGATTTTCAAAGCCGAAGGCATCTGGCTATCGAACGGCGCGCCGAAACTTTTCGCGGCTAATAATGCGCGAGGCAGGCCATGAAGTATATCGCTTTCCTTGCCTCGTTTTTCTTCGTCTGCACAGCCTATGCCGCCGATATTCCGCAAGACTCGTTGTTCTTCACACCGCAACAAATGGCGCAAGCCGAAACCATGGCCTCGCAGAATGCGCCGCCCGGAACCGGGAACCTCTCACTCGGCGCGATTTTCTATTATGGCGCAGACGACTGGACGGTATGGCTGCGCGGCGAGCGATGGACGCCCGAAACGCGGCGCAAGGATATACGCATTCTGACGGTTGCTCCCGATCGCGTTCGGCTGGCATGGCGCGACGACGGCGGCAAGGAACGATTGGTCACCCTGCATCCAAACCAGACTTATCAGATCGCAAGCGGGCGAATTATTCGCTAGCCAGATAGGCGGCGCGGCGGGCAATGGCGTCCGTGTCGAGTTTACGCGGCAGAGTCGGATCGTCGCGTTCGTAGGCGGCCAATACTTGACGATAAAGTTCGAGCGCGGCGGCTTTGTCTCCGGCGCGGTCGTACAGGGTTGCGAGCTTGAGCCTGTCGAACATATTCAACGGATCGTGCGCCGCGGCATGGTATGCGGTGCGTAGCGTCAGTTTGCTGGTTTTTGGAGGGGTTTGATCTTCAACCACAATCCGAAAAGAGGTGGCTATTTTCTTCTTTAGACTTTCTTTTTTTAGTTTTGCCCCTGAAACGAACTCGGGTGGCGGCGCGGCAAGCGTGATGTCGAACGGCGCGGGCTGTTTGTGTGGTATCGCGGCTTTCGTTCCGGGCATGGCCATACCGATCAAGCCTGCGCCCAGAAACGCGATGGCGGCAAAAACTGCGACATAGATGCGCCTGTCCCGGCGCGGGCGCGGCAAAGCAACGCAGGACATGCGTTGCGACGCGCGGGGCTGCAAATCGTTGGCGGGGGGGCGGCGTTTGGGGGCGGCAGGCATGGCCTCTTTCCTAGCACGGGAACGGCGGGTATAAAAGCGCCGTGAACAACAGCCCATCATCTCCGCCCTGGTGGCGGCCCGACATTTTCGCCCGCCGCAAGCCCTTTCTCGACGCGCGCGGCAAGGCGTTGCGCGCCCTACGTTCTTATTTCGAGGGTGAAGGCTTCGCCGAGGTCGAAACCCCCTCCTTACAAATCTCGCCGGGCAACGAAACCCATTTGCATGCCTTCAAAACCGAATTCGCCGATCCGTTTTCAGGCAAGCGGCAGGATTATTACCTGCATACCAGCCCCGAATTTTCGATGAAGAAATTGCTCGTTGCCGGAATGCCGAAAATTTTTCAGCTTTCGCATGTTTTCCGCAACGGCGAATTTTCGCCGCGCCATCATCCTGAATTTTCGATGCTGGAATGGTATCGCGCGGGCGCGCGGCTCGATGCCATCAAGCAGGATTGCATTGCGCTGGTTCGCGCGGCAGCTAAAGCGGCAGGCATCGAAAAATTTTCCGCGCAAGGCATGGTTTGCGACCCGTTCGCCGAATGGGAAAGCGTAACCGTGCCCGACGCGTTCCGGCGCTATGCGGATATGGATTTGATG
>JAGWKW010000098.1 GCA_028865155.1 Alphaproteobacteria bacterium | reverse complement strand
CGCGCATTTCGACGGCGCGCGAAAGCTGCGAAAGTGCCAGCACCGGCACGTCGAGTTCCTTGGCCAGCGCCTTGAGACCGCGCGTGATTTCCGAAACTTCCTGCACGCGGTTGTCGCCGTTCTTGTTGCCCGACCCCTGCAATAATTGCAGGTAGTCGATGACGATGACGCCAAGGTTGGGAACCATGCGTTTCAGGCGGCGCGCGCGCGTCCTGACGGCGGAAATCGAAAGACCCGGCGTGTCGTCGATGTAAAGCGGCACGCGCGACAGGATTTGCGACGCTTCGACGAATTTGGTGAAATCCTCGGTCTTGATTTCGCCACGGCGGATTTTGTCCGACGGCACGCTTGAAAAATCGCCGAGCAAACGGGTGGCCAGCTGCTCCGCCGACATTTCGAGCGAGAAGAACGCCACGCCCGACCCTTCGCGGCCGTCGGTTTTATAATGCGCGTGCGCGGCGTTAAAGGCGATGTTGGTAGCGAGCGCGGTTTTGCCCATCGACGGACGCCCAGCGAGGATGACGAGGTCGGAGCGTTGCAGCCCGCCCATCTTGCGGTCGATATCGCGCAATCCCGTCGTGACGCCTGTGATATGGCTGTCGCGGCGATGCGCTTCCTCGGCCATCTTGATCGACAACGACAGGGCTTTTTCGAGCTTGACGAAGCCCCGGTCGGTTTCGCCGGTGCGGGCGAGTTCGAACAATTTAGCTTCCGCGCTTGCAATTTGGGCCGAGGCAGGCGCGTCGAGATCGTGGTTGAAGGCATCGTTGACGACGTCGGTGCCAAGCCCGATCAGCTGGCGGCGCAGATAAAGGTCGTGGATGAGCCGCGCGTAATCTTCGACATTGAAGATCGTGACGATGCTGGCGGCGAGATCGACGAGATAATTCGCGCCGCCGACTGCTGCCAGCGCGGGGTCGTTTTCGAACAGCCCGCGCAGGGTTTTTGGATCTGCGATCTGTCCGCGATTGATCAGCGTCGCGATCGCGCCATAGATGCGGCCATGGACGGGGTCGTAGAAATGGTCGGGCTTCAGAATCTCGCCTGCTTTTTCGTAAACGACATTGTTGACGAGTAGCGCGCCGAGCAAAGCCTGTTCGGCTTCGAGATTATGCGGCGGCGTGCGCGCGACCCCGGCGACATCGGTGGTCGCGGGGCGCAGGGCGGGGAGGGAGACGAGTTCGGCCATATAAAAACACTATCAGATTGCCGTGCGGGAATCACCCCGCGTTATTACGTTAAATATACATTTTCCCTGTGGATAACGGGGATATCATTTACGCGGCCGGGGCACGAAAAACGACCGTGACGCGGCGGTTTTGCTTGCCTTTATTTTCGATTTTCGCGACTTCGACCGCGCCGATCTCGCCGGTTCGCGCAATATGCGTGCCGCCGCAGGGCTGCAAATCGATATTGTCGCCGATGGCGATCAGCCGCACGCGCCCATGGCCCATCGGCGGTTTGACCGACATGGTGCGAACCAACTCAGGTTGGGCTTCCAGCTCTTCGTCCGTGATCCATCGTTGGGCCAGCATATGGTCTTCTGCGATCAGGCGGTTCAGTTCGGCGGTCAGGGCATCCTTGTCGACTTGTCCCGACGGCATGTCGAAATCGAGGCGGCTTTTTTCCGCGCCGACCTGTCCGCCCGTCACGGCTGCATCGCGCAGCAACGCGCTGAGCAAATGCATGCAGCTATGCATCCGCATATGGGCATAGCGCCGCGCCCAGTCGAGGGTTGTTTCGACTTCGGTTCCAGGTTCCGGTATCGGAGAGCCTTCGGCAAGGATATGAAGAATATCTTCGGGTTCGCCCTCGGTCCTGTATTTGCGCGTATCCGCTATGCGCGCTTCGTTGCCTTGCCAGCGCATGATGCCGGTATCGCCCGGCTGGCCGCCGCCCGTCGGGTAGAATATCGTGCGGTCGAGACGGATGCCGCCCGGTTCGGCCTGAGTGACCGTGGCCGTACAGGATTTCAGGTAGGCGTCGGTGCGGAACAGGGGATCGGCGGGCATGGCGGCTCCTTTCAGATGATCGGCGTGCTGGCTTCGCTGACGAGCCATCGGCTGCGCAGATCGGTATGATGCATGGCAAACCATTGCAGCGCGACCATCGTTTGCGCGTCGCGAATTTTATTGGCGTAGAGAAGGCTTATCGCGCGCGCCGCATCCAGAACATGAACGCGGATATCTTCATGTTCGTTTTCAACGCCGAACACGCCGCCTTCGGCGGGGGCGGCGATACGGCCCGCGAACATATGGATATATTCCGACGTGCCACCGGGGCTCGAAAAATAGCTCGCGATGGGGGCCAGTTCCTGAACCTCGCAGCCCGCTTCCTCCAAAGCCTCGCGCCGCGCGGCCTGTTCCGGCGTTTCGCCCGCATCGACCATGCCCATGACGATTTCCATCATCCACGGATCCATATTCGCTTCGGCGGGCGCGGCGCGGAATTGCTCGACCAGCACGATCTTATCATGCTGCGGGTCGAATAAAAGGACGCCTGCGACTTTGGGAGCGCGGTGGAAAAGTTCGCGCGTGAAGACGGGGCTTTGGCTGCCGTCGAAACGCTCATGCTGGACGTGCAGCCGGTCAACGCGGAAATAGCCTTGAAATAAAACTTCGCGAAGAAGGATTTCGTATTTTTTGTCCGGCATGGTTTCGTTCAAGATATGGGGTAGAGAAAGCTATCATTTCCTTCTATAAAAAGGAAACCCTTCCGCTAAGCTGCTTTCGATGACGACATCCGCCGCCGTTCCCAAACACACGATTTCAGTGCGTCTTTATGATCCGCCGACGGCGGAAGGGCGCAATGGGCTGAAGATTCTTCTGCTCAAGCTCGATCATATCGGGGATTTTATCACCGCGCTCGATGCGTTCCGCCTGATGCGCGAAGCCTTTCCGAAAGCTGAGATCACACTCATGTGCTTGCCTGCCACGGTCGCGATGGCTGAAAGCACGGGGCTGTTCGACCGGATCGTCGGGTTTACTGCCGAGCAGAACAGCCCGCAGCTCGGCAAGGTGCCGAAAATGGATATCGAGGACAAGATCGCCCGTTTTCAGACACTGTTGAACGGGCCGTATTTCCTAGCCGCTGATTTCAAGCACGATGTGTTCGAGCAGCCATGGCTTGACTATGTCGAAGCCGAATGCCGCGCCGGGTTCGCGCGCGAGACCGAAAAAGGCCTCGATATCGTCATGCCGGCGATGGACTGGCATATGCCGACGACGTCGCATGCCAACCCGCCCGTCCATGCCGCGACGCGGTTGACGCTTCTTGCGCAGCTGATTATCGACGCGCTGTTCGACAAGCCTTTGCCTGCGGATCTGTTTCGTGCGCCGGAAGGCCTTGAGAGCGACCCGGCTTATGGCGCGTTGAAGGCGGAGAAACGGCTTAAGATCGGCCTAAGCCTCGGCGCGGGCGCGGAATTGCGCCAATGGCCTGACGATTACTGGGCGCAGCTGACGGCACAGCTTGCCCGGACGCACAAGCCGATGTTTGTTTTCTTCGGGGGCAACGGCGACAAGCCCGCGACGCGGGCGCTGATCGAAAAATTGCCGCCCGGAAGCTGTCTCGACCTGACGGGCGGTTTGCCGCTTGCGCAACTGCCCGCCTATATGGGGCTGCTCGACGCCTATATCGGCTGCGACACCGGGCCGACCCATCTGGCGGCGCGGCTCGGCCTGCCGACGGTCAATATCTTTGCGGGTGTGTCGGGCCCGGCCATATGGCGCACGCGGGGGCCGAAGGTTAAAACCGTTTATGCCGAAGTTTTATGCGCGCCGTGCCATTTGCGTTTCATGCGGGAATGCCAGAACGGGCATGTCTGCCTCAAGGCAATTCTGCCCCCTATCGTCCATGCCTGTTTTGAGCAACTTGTTCCCGCTGTTGGGCGATAAAATAGAAAGAAAAGGCACAGGATTTATTTGTTGCGTTCGCGGGCAGGAATCGGCATAGTGCCTTTCCGTTTGAGCAACGGGCTCCAGAAAAGTTGAGGACATGACCACACCTTCGCAGCAGGAAGGCGCAAACGCGCGCGCAAGTAACGAAAAACCGGATAATGCCACGGGTGTTTTGGTTTTGGCGGATGGAACCGTTTTCTGGGGCAGGGGATTGGGGGCTGAAGGCGAGGCGACCGGCGAGTTATGCTTCAACACCTCGATGACCGGCTACCAGGAAATCACCACCGACCCCAGCTATGCCGGGCAAATCATCACTTTCACTTTTCCGCATATCGGCAATACCGGCATCAATATGCAGGATGTCGAAACTGCGAAGCCGTCGGTGCGCGGCGTCGTTTTGCGCGAAGAAATCACGACGCCGTCAAGCTGGCGCGCGGCCGGGCACCTCGAAGACTGGCTCGACCGCAGCAACCTGATCGGCATTTCGGGGCTTGATACCCGCGCGCTGACCATTCGTATCCGGGATCTGGGCGCGCCCAATGCCGTTATCGCGCATCATCGCGACGGGAAATTCGCTCTCGACGCGCTCAGGAAAAAAGCGCGCGAGTGGCCGGGGCTCGAAGGCATGGATCTGGCCAAGGAAGTGACGTGTCCGGCGCCCTATGAATGGAGCGAGGGCGCGTGGCGCTGGTTTCCGCAAGGCAACGCCGCTTATGCGAAATCGAATGGCGGCAAATATCATGTCGTCGCCATCGATTATGGCGCGAAACATAACATCCTGCGTTGCCTTGTGAATGCCGGATGCCGCGTGACCGTCGTGCCTGCGACCGCGACGGCGGATGAAATTTTCGCGCTCAAACCCGACGGCGTGTTTTTGTCGAACGGCCCGGGCGATCCGGCTGCGACTGGAATTTACGCGGTGCCCGTCATCAGGGCCGTTCTGGATGCGGGAATTCCGCTGTTCGGGATATGCCTTGGACATCAGATGCTCGCGCTGGCGCTCGGCGCGAAGACGGCCAAGATGGCGCGCGGCCATCGCGGCGCGAACCATCCGGTCAAGGATTTGAAGACCGGGAAAGTCGATATTACGAGCCAGAATCACGGTTTCCGCGTGCTGCCCGAAACGCTGCCTGAATGCGCGGAAGTCACGCATGTCAGCCTGTTCGACGGCACCAATGAAGGCATCCGGTTGAAGGGCAAGCCGGCCTTTTCGATCCAATATCATCCGGAAGCTTCGCCGGGACCGCATGACAGCCATTATTTGTTCAAACGTTTTGTCGAAATGATCGAGGCGCATAAAGCCTCGCGGAGAGCAGCCTGATGCCCAAAAGAACCGACCTGAAATCCATCTGCATCATCGGTGCGGGGCCTATTGTCATAGGCCAGGCCTGCGAGTTCGACTATTCCGGCGTACAGGCCTGCCGTGCGCTGCGGCAGGAAGGCTATCGCATCATTCTGGTCAATTCCAATCCGGCCACGATCATGACCGATCCGGATGTGGCCGATGCGACCTATATCGAGCCGGTGACGCCGGAAATCGTCGCGAAAATTCTGGAAAAGGAAAAGCCCGACGCGGTGCTGCCGACGATGGGCGGGCAGACCGCGCTCAACACCGCGCTCGCACTGTTCAA
>JAGWKW010000097.1 GCA_028865155.1 Alphaproteobacteria bacterium | reverse complement strand
CGCCTGACCGGCGGCGAAATGATGGACGAACAGGTGCGCGCGCTCGACCGCGGCGTCGATGTCCTGATCGCGACGCCGGGACGCATGCTCGACCTGTTCGAGCGCGGGAAAATCCTGCTCAACGACATCAAGATTTTCGTCATCGACGAAGCCGACCGGATGCTCGATATGGGCTTCATCCCCGACATCGAACGCATCGCCGCGACGCTGCCGCCGCTCAAGCAGACTTTGTTCTTCTCGGCGACCATGCCGCCCGAAATCCGCAAGCTGGCCGACCGTTTTCTCAACAACCCGAAAAGCGTGTCGGTCGCGCCGCCTGCGACCACGGCGGCCAATGTGACGCAGAAATTCGTCATGCTGCCGCAGGCCAATGACTGGCTCAAGCGCGAGGCGCTGCGTCATCTGCTCAAGAATAACGGCGTCAAAAATGCCTTCATTTTCTGCAACCGCAAGAAAGACGTCGCGCTTTTGCACAAATCGCTGCTCAAGCACGGCTTCAATGCGGGCGCCCTGCATGGCGATATGGATCAATCCGAACGCACCGCGACGCTCGACAAATTCCGTAAAAACGAAATCGCGCTTCTGGTCTGCTCGGACGTCGCCGCGCGCGGACTCGACATTGACGCAGTCAGCCATGTGTTCAATTTCGACGTGCCGTTCCATGCCGACGATTACGTCCACCGCATCGGCCGTACCGGCCGCGCCGGGCTTAACGGCACGGCCTATACGCTGGTTACGCCCGATGACGCCAAGCAAGTGGCGGCGATCGAGCGGCTGATCAAAAAATCGGTGGAACGCGAAACCATCGAAAACCTGCCCGAGCCGAAAGACGAGGGGCATAGCCGTCACCGTCACCGCAAAAGCGGCGACCGCAGGCGCGAAGCGCCCCGCAATTCCGATCACCGCCCGCGCGATGACAATCAACGAAATGCCAAGCCGCAAAATCCAGCGCCGCGTCCGCGCGAAGAAAACGCCAACGGAAACGCGGATCGTTTCGACAGCGATCTGCCCGCGTTTTTGCGCCGTCCCCCGGCGAATGTGAAATCAACAGGTTAAGCCCAAGAATCCGGCAAAGATCTTGCCGCCTGCCGCCGGTTCTGGCACATCTTAAGGATGTCTTCCGGCGGTTTTCCCAAGCGATTCGCGGCGTATGCGGTCTGTCTTCTGGCGGGCCTGTGGGGTGTGCCGTGTTTTGCGATGCCGCCGCTCGGCTATACCGGCCCGGCACCCGTTTTAGAGACGACCTCCGCGCCGGATTCCACGACGCCGGTTGCGGCGGAAGATCTGCCATCGCAGGGTCCGCCCCCCGTCGGCTATGTCGGTCCTGCACCGGCCTCGACGCTCGCTTCCCCCGCCGTTCCCACATCCTCTCCCATCTCTCCTCCTGCAACGCCTTCTCCGCCGCCTGCTGTTTCATCCGTCGCGTCGCTCGCCTCACCGCCTATCGGCTATACCGGGCCCATTCTGTCTGCTGAAACTGGAACGGGGCAGACGACCGTCATGCCTGAAAATAAAACTGCGCCCACAAAGCCATCCAAACTTCCAACTGCAGAGCATCCGAACGAAACGCTGGTCAGCGCGCTCAACATGCATTCCGACAGCGCGACCGGCATCGTCACCGCGACCGGCAATGTCGAAATCGTGCATGGCGGCTATACCCTTCATGCCGACAAGGTAACCTATAACCAGAAAACTGGCGTCATGACGGCGGATGGGCATATCGCGTTGCTGACACCCGACGGCGACGTGCAGTTCGCCAAGCATGAAGAAATTACCGGCGATATGAAACAGGCTTTCGCCACGCAGGTCGGCATTCTGTTCCCCGATAATTCGCGCATGGCTGCCGCCACGGCGACGCGCTACGACAGCCGTTATACGGTTGCGCAGCATGGGATGTACACGGCCTGTAACATTTGCCGCAAGGATCCGAACAACCCGCCCTTGTGGCAGATCCGCGCGGCCAGCATCACGCACGACAATGTCGCGCACGAACTATACTACCACGACGCGACGCTCGATTTCGCCGGCATCCCTGTCGCCTATACGCCTTATCTGTCCGGCCCCGACCCGACCGTCAAGCGGCGGCAGGGTCTGTTGCCTTCTTCGCCTGGCTATTCGCCTAATATCGGCGCGTTCGTGCGCGTGCCCTATTATTTCGACATCGCGCCTGACAAAGATCTGACGGTGGCGCCGACCTTCAGCGCGACAGATAAACTGCAACTCGCCACCCAGTACCGCGAGCGCTTCGACAAAGGCGGCCTGCTGTTCAACGGATCCTTCACCCATGCCGACCTTATCGATGACAATGGCGTGGATGAAGGCCAGAAATGGCGCGGCGATATGATGGGCAAGTTTCGTTACGATGTTGACAATGTCTGGCGCGCTGGAACTGATCTTCAATATGTTTCGGATAAAAGCTATATGCAGCGGTACAACCTTTCGTCGCTCGATCAAGCGACGACCCGCGCTTATCTCGAAGGATTCAAGGGCCGCGACTACGCCGCGCTGAACTCATACTATTTCGAAGATTTGCGCCCCGGCGTCAACGCAGCCGAACCGATCGTTCTGCCCTCCATGACCCTCAGTGCGCTCGGCGATCCGGGGCAAACATGGGGTGGGCGGTGGTCGTTCGATGCCAACACGCTGATCACCACGCGCGACAATAGCGGCCAGACACTGGCCAATCAGGGACCGGATACGCGCCGCCTGTCGCTCGACGCCGGATGGCAAAGGCAGTTCATTTCCGGTACCGGCCTCGAAACGACGGTATCAGGTCTCGTCCGAACCGACAGCTACTGGGCCAACAACGTTATCGGCAGCGACGGCGCGACCGTCTACAATCAGGCGCTTTTCACGCGCCCGTTTGCGCAGGCCAATGCCGTCATGCGTTATCCGATGGCGCGCGCGGGCGACGGGTATCAACAGCTTCTGGAGCCGATCGTCGCGGTGACGGCGGCGCCCGACGTCCGCATTATTTCCAAGCAGCCGATCGAAGACAGCCTCAATGTCGAATTCGACGAAACTAACCTGTTTTCGCCCAACCGTTTCACCGGCAGCGACCTGATCGAAGGCGGCAGCCGCGTCACCTACGGGTTGCGCAGCGCCGTGACGACGGACAGCGGCGCGCATATCGATGTTTTTGGTGGGCAAAGCTACGATTTCTCCGGCAACAGCCAATTCTCTTCCCAGTCGGGGCTGGCCACTCACGCCTCCGACTATGTCGGCCGTATCGACTTCGCGCCGGTCAAATGGTTCAACGCCAATTACGGGTTTCGCTATTCGGAAAAGAATTTCGCGGCGCAGCGGCAGGATGTGCTGGTCAGCGGCGGCGTTCCGGCCTTTCGCCCCAGCGTGAATTACATTCAGGCCTATCAGGCCGATCCGACAACCAATTTGACCGATCTTGTGCGCCAGATCACCTTCGGTTTCTCCTCGAAACTGACTAAATACTGGACGCTGATGGTTTCGCACACGCAGGCTTTCGATCCGCAGCCGGGGCCGCGCACATCCAGTCTCGGTATTTCATATATCGACGAATGTTTCGCTTACGGCATCGAGCTTTCGCACGACAACACCAGCCGTGTCGATATCAATTCCGGCACGTCGGTCACGTTCCATTTCTATATGAAGAATCTGGGCGGGTTGAACACGGATTCTGTCGGCGGCATCACCTTCCCGAAGGAATTCAGGCAGACAGCCGAATAAGGACTTCGTCGAACGATCTTACAATAACGATGCTTTCCGGCGCTTCCACCTTTTCTTGCGTCAGCCACAAACAAGTCCCAATGCCGCCTGCGCGCGCGGCGCCCATATCGCGTAAGGCGTCGCCAAGGAAAACCGAACGGTCCGCATCGAGGCCGAGCTTTCGAACCGCTTCCAGCACCATGCCGGGGTTCGGTTTGCGCCAGAAACTTTCGCGGACATAGGGTGCCATCTTGCCTTCGGGATGCGCGAAACAGGCCAGAACCAGGTCAATTTCGACGCCCTCGCGCTTCAGCGCCGCCAGCATATGGGCGGTGACGCGGGTATAGTCGGCCTCGGTATAATGGCCGCGCGCCACGCCGGACTGGTTGGTCAGAATGGCGAGCCGGAAGCCCAGATCCCGAGCCGCGCGCAAAAACGGGAACAGGCCGGGCATGAAATCGAATTTTTCGACCGTTCCGACATAGCCGTGGTCGGCATTGATCACGCCGTCGCGGTCGAGCAGAAGCGCGCGCTTTTTGTTCATTGTCTATCCCTTCATTGACCTTTATATTCTATTTCGCTTTTCCTTCCCAAGAGCTTTCGTGCCCCATCATGCGCCTGAACTTTCCCCGTTTCCTGATCCTTGCCCTCGCCCTTTTGACAGGAGTTTTTGCGATGCCCGCTTCTTCGACCGCCGCTTCCCGGCCGCTCGACCCCGAAAACACGCTTTATCTCGACCTGCCGATGGGCCGCGTCGTGATCGACATGCGCCCCGATCTCGCGCCGCATACGGTGGCGCGGATCAAGCATCTGGTGCGCGAGCATTTCTATGATGGGCTGACCTTCCATCGCGTCATCCCCGGCTTCATGGCACAGGGCGGCGATCCCAAGGGCGACGGCACGGGCGGGTCGGGCCAGAAGCTGAAGGCCGAATTTTCCGACGCGCCTTTCGTGCGCGGCACGGTGGCGATGGCGCGCGCCGCGAGCCCCGACAGCGCGGACAGCCAGTTTTTCATCTGCCTTGCGGCGGCGCCGTGGCTCGACGGGCAATATACGGTCTGGGGCCAGGTCGTATCCGGCATGGAATATGTCGACGAGATCAAAAAAGGCTCACAAGCCAATAACGGCACGGTTATTGACCCGACGCATATCGTGAAGATGGAAATCGCCGCCGACATCGACAAGAAAAAATAATCACTCCGGCATCAGGCGAACATTTTTAAAGCCGTTTGCCGCGATGTCGGTGCAGATGCCGTGCCATTCGCAGCCTTCGCAGGCGGCGCGGATTTTTCCCTCGGCGAACAGGTGCCGTAGTCTGGCGTAATCTTTTGTGCCCGGTTTTAAGACAAATCCGACCTCAAGCCTCAACCCAAGCGCCGCGCCGACATCCCCGATCGCCTTGCCGTCGCGCAAAACCGCGCTTTGCTTCAAACAATGTTCGCCGCTTTCGCAAACGGGGCCATTCTTGTCGTGCATCGCCGCGCAAAGATCGTCCGGGCCTGCGACGATCTCTATCGCCGCGCCTTTACTCATCTTCGCAACCACGGCATCGAAATTTTCGACAAATTCCGGCGTATAGCCTTTGCCGACATAAGGCAGCACGCACAGCAGATGATGCCCGCGCAGTCTGACGGTTTCAGGCATGGGGGGTTAATGGTGTTTCGGACGAAAAGTTTCCCGTCGGGCGCGTAATAGTTGCGCGTGCATTATAAGCTTTGAGTGGAAGTTTTCTGGTTACCCCATCTTTTTGAAGATGAAGATATTCGACATAAACGCCTTGATAATCGCGTGTTTCTTCGGCGCTGAAGCCTGCATAATAACCGCGAACTTCCTTGCCCGTCGTTCTTTCCTGCAAACCG
>JAGWKW010000096.1 GCA_028865155.1 Alphaproteobacteria bacterium | reverse complement strand
GACATTCTCGGCGTTATAGCGTTGGGCCGACACCGTATAGTTGAACGACCCGGTTTCGACCGTCTTGCCGTCGATCACCAGGTATTTGTCGTGCATCAGGCTGTGGACGATATCGACGCGCAGCTTGACCCCGTGCGCGATCAGATAGGGTGCTATCGAGTGATAGTATTTTTCGACCTGTTCATGGTCGATGACGACGCGCACGTTAACACCTTTGCCATGCGCGGCGATCAGCGCCTCGGCGATGGGATGCGAGGTAAAAGCATAAGCCGCAACGTCGATGCTGCGCTTGGCCGAACCTATGGCTTTGATAACCAGATTTTCCGCGCCGCCATTGGGAGAAAAAGCCAGCTCGACCGACGCCGGAGGCGGCACCACTTCCGCTCCATCCTCAATATGCAAAATCCGCATCGCCGCCTGCAGCGGCGATGCGGCATGGGCGGGGGATAAGGGTGAGCAAGCCAAAGAGACGGCAGCACATATCCACAGCGCATATTTTTTGATGTGGGAAGAACAACGCATAATGAGAAACTAAAATGCTTCACGAAAAAGGTACAGAAGCATTTTGACGTGGCAAAACTAACTAGCCTTAGGGAGTTTGTTCCTGATCTTTCCTTCGTGCCAACATATAGATCAGGTTGGTTCTGGAACTACGGCTTTTGAACATTTTGAATGTATCAAAGTCTGGCTCGAAAACTTCGCACAAAACCTTTTTTGCAAAAGTTTGTGTTTCGGTCGAGCGTATGCCTACAGACAAACAACCTTTGGGGCACATGATTTTTGCAGCATATGCCGCGAATTCGGCCAGTCCTTTGCGATCAGCCAAATCTAAGGCCTGATGGCTTGATATGCAGTCGATAGAGCCAATTATAGGGGCATAGACCGACTGTATAGTGGCGTTGCGAAATTCGGTGCTGCCACGAAATGCCGTATCCTGCTGGAGGCGATTATAATTTCTCTCGGCAAGGCGGAGGGCATCTATGTCATCGGCGTCAATGCCTTTTGCATCAAAACCCATGAGAGCGAACGCAATCGTGTCGCTTCCCACGTTATTCCCCATAACCGCGGCCCTAAGTCTGCGTGTGCCTGTATTGCTCTTCCGTGCTGCGTCAATCGCCAACTGAGCGGTTTTGCTGGGTTGACGTATCTGTGCGCGCGAGTACCCTGCCATTAGGCTACAGATAGTTTTAACATGCCTCGCCCGCCAACGGCATGGCCAGTTGTGTCCAGTAAAGCTTTTACCATTTCAGTATGCTTTGACATGGGAAGGGCATCGACAGTAGGTCTGTTGGGGCGTCTGGCATAGGTAATGCCATCGACGGCGCCCGACTTTGCCATTGTCTTAAGAATGTTCTCTTGAAGGTTATCATTCAAAGCTTGGCGCAGATGATTGGGCCACTCATTTGGCCCCAATATGGCAATGGCCGCAGTCAATGCATTTGCTGCCCAATTTGATACACGCGCAACCAAAAGGTAGTCAGCTCCCGTTTTGCAGGCAATTTGTTCACCATTGTAGATGTCCTCTGCAATCATGTAGGCGGGGAGAGAGCCAGATCCTATTTCATTTCCTCTGTCAACGATTCCGATCTTCTGCCAGTTCCCTCGGCTGAATAATCTGTGAAGGGGATAACAGTTTTCAATCAATTCGCCTTTCATATTATAAGGACGATTATCCGATAGGCTGGGACCCGGTCGTTCGATCGATATGACGTGTGTGACTTGCTGATGGTTCCACTTCTTTAGGTGTTCTTCGACTGTTTTGTCGTCTGGCGCTTCAACAACCTCGAGCATATCTGCACATCCAACTTCAGCGAGGGCTGCTCGGCATATTGCTGCGCAGTATTTGTCTGTCGTTATGTTGCATTCGATACCTGCCAACTTAAAGAAATAAGCCATTTGTACAGCAGAGGAGATACCATCTGTTTCTGCCGCCCCCATTTTTTCGATATAAAAACCAGTAATGATACGGGCAACTGGGGACTCCTTCGAGGCAATCGATTCTGCAGCCTTAATAAGATTACCTTGGGTTTGCTGATAAAACCTTGCCAGGTTCTGACCCCTTTCAGTATCTCCTGTGTCGGCATGCATGATGTTTTCAAGCGTATTAATGGCAGAATAATTCCACCATTGCTTGCTGTCGGGCTTGGATGTTGCTGTGGGTGACATTTATTTTTGTCTCTTTGTTTTGACTTCTTCTGGTACTTTATCATTAGAGGGATCTGCCCCGAGGGGTGGCGGCTTCCCACAAAATATCGAACTGTTCTCTGTATGCTTTTGCTACAAGAGCTGACGCGATAACCACGATCCGCGGCTCTTTTTGTTCTTCGAAAACCAAAATCGCTAGTTTGTCACCATATACGTAAAATGGAACATTCCCCATCGCATGATCGGGTTGAAGCCTGTATTCGCGATAGCTGCCTTGTTCAGTTTCTTCTGGAGAAAAACTATGGGGTTTTTCTTTGATAAGAATGCGCATTTTAAATGAGTGACGAAGCGCGTTCATTCGGCGTATGTGATGGACGGTGAAGAAATCTCCAAGATATTTTACAAAAAAGCTATCATCGAGATTGCTCATACAAAAAGGTTTTGCATCATCTCCGGCAGCAGATGTTCTTTCAGCTACCGTATATACATCATCCATAAACCTTTTGAATCCTTCAATGCCTTCATATTTTGCTACAGTATCATGGCAACGTTTGACTCCTTCGTCGCTAGTGAATTCAACCCCATGCAGCGCAAAGGCCTTTACAATTGCTTCCGCCGTCGTCTCCTGCGGGCGGAAGGTGCCGTGCTCGATATTCTTGATCGTTTCCGGAGACACGTTCGCCGCTTTGGCCAGATCGCTTCTGGTCCAATCCATCAATCCCCGTGCGGCGCGTAATTGTGCTGCTGTGATCATGTTTCCCCACAAACGAACTAAACGAACTGACTAAAACGAAATACAACGTTGAGAGACCGCATCCCCAATACTGGTATAGAATTACCGTTTTCCGGGTCTGTTACGCAAGCGCACCATTTACTTTCGTGCCTTGTTTTATCGGTTTCATCTACCTTTTTTATATTCTTTCGCTATTCGGCCCGGGAGCAAATGCTGCCTCCTCATACCGAATTGTTAACGGTTGATAAACCAAAAAATAATTTCATGCAACCATTTTTTGGCATTTAATTACCGCCTTTTGGTTGGTATATTATTTTCCATAGACAGGGCGGTTATTTGAAACAAAAAACCTTTAAAGAACGGGCATATTTCATGAACACGGTTCATCCCATCGTCGCCAATAACGGTTTCAGCAATGCGGCGCATCTTGGCAGCAAAAAAACCGAAGAAAGCGAATCCCAAAGCTGGATGATCGCCCGTGCCACGCCCGGCAAGCCGGTTCTGAGCGCCAATGAGCTGACTTCGCTCAGCGCCATGATCTCCTATGTCGCGAATCACTCGGGCTCGACCGAATTCCGCGTCGAACGCAGCCTTGCCAACCGCTTCAATATCCCCAACGCAAAATTTTTACCCGCCAACGAGTTCGACAGCGCTATACGTTACCTCGCCGACAGCATGTCGGCCTGAACGTAAAAGGGCTTTCCGGTGTCGTCATATTATGGGCGTTATGCGTGCGCTGCCATCCTGTCGGCGGCGCTTTTCACAGGCATCCCCGCCGTCGCGCGGGCCGATGTGTCATTGACGGCGCAAAGATTCATCCCGCAGGCGCCCATCGCGCCGTCCGCACACACTTTCCTGCCAAGCCCGCAGATATTGCAGCAGCCCGTTTACGCTCCGCCCGCCCAGACGTTTCTGCCGAATCCGCAAGTTCTTCCAGAGGCACAGAGAGTTCCGCAACCTAACTACGTCGCGCCGCCCGCGGGGTTCGTGCCGATGCCGCGCATTCTTCCCGAAGCGCAGCAGGTCCCGTCAGTCCAGATCAAACAACCGCAGCCCGGCTTCATCCCGAACCCGCCGACAGCGCCGCAGGCACAGAGATTCTACCCCTGACCGGAAAAGAAGAACCGAATTGTCGGACAGAAAGCCGGGCTAGCGGATATAGACGTGGACTTCGGGCACCTGTGCCGTCTGTTCCTGCGTGCTGGATATCGAAATGCGCGACGGCGACAGACCCATATGGATCAGGGAGCGCTTGACGGCATCGGCGTTCGCCTTGGCGTCCTGCTCTTCCTTGGCCAGAACCGCTGGGTCGCCGCTCGCCGGGGACACGGCCACGACCGAGAACTGCGCATTCGGGCGGTGCTCGATCGCGTTGCCGATCGCCTGCGAAAGCTGCTGGGCATATTCGACATGCGGCTGGTTGTAGCGGATTAGAACCAGAAGGTGCCCAAGCGACGGCGCGACGCCGACATTGTCCGACGCAGGCGTCGCCGCAGAGCCGTTTTCCCGCATCAAAGTGCGCGGCGACATCGGCGCGGGGCCGGACGAACCTTGCGTAATGGCCCTTGTCGAAGAAGGACGCGCAACCAGGTCGGGGATCGACGCGACCGGGGTCGGGGTCACGATAACCGGGCGGTTGGCCAGGCTGTTGCCAAGCAATTCGCCGCGGCTGATCGCAAAGGCAAGCGCCTGCAGGTTTGACCGTTCCGTGGTCAGGTAATCAGACTGACGCTCGATATCGGCGGTGGTCTGATTGCGCAGATAGTCGAGCTGGACGACAAGGCGGCTAACCTCGTCATGCAGCATCTTCAACTGGTCGTGGTCTTCGTCGACCGCGCCCGACAGATCGAACGCCGCCTGTACGGAATCGAGCAGGTACGATGCGACCGAAGCATCGGCATCGACCGCGACTTCGAGAGAATTGAGCTTGTTCAGCGACGTATTGACCTGGCCAAGGCTCGAATCCGCCTCTTCCCATTGGCGCAGCAGGATCGGGTTGCCCTTGGTGGTGCCGTTCTGCAGCCGGGCGGTGATCGCCGCGACGGTGCTGTGATACTGGATCGCGCCGGCCGCGCCGCTGGTGCGCAGAACCGCGAATTCGTTCGAGTTCATATTAACGGAAGAACGCAGGCGCAAAACCTCGTCGCGCAGCGCGGCGGCGCGGTTGCCGACCACGGTGCCGCTCGACGGGCCGAAATTGGCAAGCGGGTTATCGGTTTCGCTCGCTGCCGCCATCGCCAGCGAAGGGTCGGGCGTGACAGGCGAGGGCGGGGGTGCGTTATTGCTGATGGTTTGCGTCGGCGCTTCGGCGCTGTCGGAAGCGGCAAGCGCAGGCGCGACGGTCAATGTCATCGCCAGCAGGGCGGCAAGTAGCCAAACTTTCTTGTTCATGAGGTCGCTCTTTTGCACTTGGTCAATCGTCATTGTGCATCACCTTAATGTGGCCCCGTCTGGTCAACGCGCCGGGATCGGCGCCTTAGGAAGTGAACGCGAAGCGCCGAATCTTTCTGCGCCGAATCTTTACCTGTTTAATGGATAGCGAACCGGATGCCAAGCCCTTACGTTACAAAGAAAGCAACCGGCAGGGAAGGCGTGTCATTTATGCCGTTTGCGGCGGCGATTCGCTTTTCTTTCCCTGGGAACGGATTGGGGACCGCGCCGGTCTTCGGCATCTCCTTCCAC
>JAGWKW010000095.1 GCA_028865155.1 Alphaproteobacteria bacterium | reverse complement strand
ATGCCTCTGGCCAAGTCACCGCCGCTACAAATTCTGGCATGGTGACGAGCGTTGGCTTGAGCATGCCGTCGGAATTTAGCGTTTCCGGCTCGCCGGTCACAAGCTCCGGCACGCTTACGGTGGCAAAGGCCAATCAGGCCGCCAATCTTATTTATGCCAGCCCCATATCAGGTTCGGCGGCGGCTCCGGCCTTTCGTGCGCTGGTGGCGGCGGATTTGCCAGGTTCGGGCGTGACGGCTGGCACCTATGGCAGTGCGAGCGCCATTCCTGTGGTCACGGTGGATGTCGCGGGCCGCGTAACAGGCCTTTCAACCGTGGCGGCATCGGGCGGTTCAGGGGGAACGGCAGGCAATCCCACGGCGACGGCGGGAAGCGCGGCGATCAATGGCTCCGCCACCACCTATATGCGGTCGGACGCGGCACCTGCGGTACAGATCGGCAGCACCAGCGCCTTTGGTATCGTCAAGGTCGACGGAACCACGATTACGGCTTCAGGTGGCGTTATCAGCGCCGTCGGCGGTGGCGGCAGCGGAAACAGTTACGGCTACGGGCTGCCTCTTGTAACCGGCGAGGCTTCCGGCACAGCCGCTTTGATCGCCGATGATCAAGGCCACACCATCGGCACCTACGACGGCAATTCTGCCTACAAACAATTGTTCCAGTCCGGAACACTCGCCAATCGTCCGGCTTCTCTTACGCCAGCGAGCATCGGCATCGCCTGTTACATGGCTGCTGATACCAGCAAGCTCTATCTCTGGACGGGTGCTGCTTACATATCCGTAAATTGAGGAAAACATGACCGCTTCGACCATGATCACCGATTATTTCGGGCGCGGTACGCATGCCGCGCGTCCGACGACGCCCAACATACCTTCGGGCGCGACGGCGTTTTATTACGAGACGGACACTGGCAACACGATGGTCTGGAGCGGCACCGCATGGGTGCAAGTCAATCCGTCGAGTTCAGCCACTCCAGGTGCCGCAAGCGTTGTGCAGAGCGCGGCCGCCGCAGGATCGTCGATTACAGGGGCGACCTTTGGTGCCGCGCCGACATCCGGCAATCTTCTAGTCGCCATCACGGGCGGTGGGAACTTCAACGCAGGAAGCGGCTGGATCAAAAGCACCCTTATCGACAGCAGTGGCACGACATGGACGGACATGTTCATGAAGATCGCGGGTTCGGGCGAAAGCGCAACGCAGAATCCTATCTCCGCTGGCAATACGGCACTAGTGATCTTCGAACTGTCGGCAGGCGCCATGCTTATGCCGTTTTGCTGGTTTTCTGATGGAACCAACACGACCGCCACGCTTTCGGCCTATGCCTTGGCGACCACCGGCCTGATTATCGGCGCGATCATGACCGAAAGTGCGACAACCTATCCCTCATCAATCCCCGGCACGACGGACGCGCAGGCCAACAACGCTACCGCCAACAAAGCCATCACGGGCTATCACCTGACACCGACGGCATCGGGATCGACCGCAAATTCCCTGACGACAACTTATGCCGCCTCTACGAATTTCCGGTTTAGCGCGCTTTATGTTGGGTAAAACGCCATGACTCTCACCCTCGAATGGGCGTGCGGCTTCGAGCAATTCGGCGCCGTCAATGACCTTGCCCAGATATCCCAACCGTGGACGGCCCAGCTCTCCAACGGCAACTTCATGAGCATCTCCACCACAACGGGCGTGCGCTCGTTGCAGGGCAGCGGCGTGACCTCGAAAGCGCTTAATCTCGGTAACTTTGTCAACAGCGGCGTGATTTGGGCAGTGCCGAATATCGGTACACGCTATCTGGGCATGGGCTGGTTCTTACCATCGCTCCCCGCCGGTGAAGGCAATCTCTTCCAATTTACTGTGACACCGCCTACCCAAGCGGGTGGCCAAGGTGCTGATGGGTTTCGTGTCACCCTCGATAATACGGGTACATTCCGCATCCGGCAGAATTCGAACAACGCGGTGCTGGTGACATCGGCAGCCTATGTTGTCAGCGGCAATACTCAATACTGGCTTTCCGTTTCCTGCAATCCCCATTCCGGCTGGCTGACGCTGGCCTTGAATGGCAGTGTGATTATTACGGCCACGCTGGGGATTAACTTCGCACTCCAGTACATCACGATGACTTCAGCCGGATATCAGTCCTCCGGCCAGAATATCGTTATCGACGATCTGGTGTCCTACACCAGCGATGGCACCGATACGTCCACCACTTTGGTTCCACCGCGTTCGGTCTGGACAAGCCTGCCCAACGCGGTGGGCGACCAGACCCAATGGTCGCGCGTTGGTGGCGCAGTCGCCAATTGGGCCGCAGTCGATGGACAGGCTTATCAGACCACCACCTACAACTCCACGAGCCAGACCGGTACCTTTGACTATTACAACATCACCGATCTGCCAGGTTCTCCCACCGTTATTGACGGGATCGTCGTCACCGCCTGCGCCCGCAAGGAGGATTCCGGTTCACGGAATTTGAAACTGCATGCCCGTGTGAACGGCGTCGATGATGTCTCATCGTCCTTTGTCCTGACCACGGGCGCGGCGTTCTGGTACCTCTCGGCCACATTTCCGCAAGCACCGGGCGGTGGGGCATGGACGCCATCAACCGTAAATCTCTGCCAGCTTGGTTTGGAATCCGCCTGATGCCCACGGTCGTAGACGTCGAGCAGATCGCCCTCGTTACCGTGGGCGACGGGGCGCGGCGCGTTAGCGTTGCCGCAGGCACCGTCACCACGGTGGGAAACGGCTCTGGCATCGCCAGCATTGAACGAACCAGCCTCGTCACCGTTGGCAACGGCTCCGGTATTGCCGACATCGCCCAAACCGCTATTGCCGCCGTCGGCAATGGAACGGGTAAAACCAGCGCAGCGCAAACATTCGTCACGGTGGTCGGAACATGATCCCTTCAAGATGCAATCCGCCGGAACCAGAGGAACCCGACATGAATCCCAATGACATCGAGTATTTCCGCAGCATTGGCAGGCTGGAGGCGCAAGTCGCCGCCCTGACCACCGCCGTGAGCGAACTCAAGACCAAGCTCGATGGCATGGATACCAAACTGGCCGATCTCGACCGCACCGCCAGCCGATGGAAAGGCGGTTTCGCCGTCATTCTTGCACTCGGCGCGATCGGTGGTTTCGCGCTCGACAATCTTTTGCGGTGGTTCGCGCCACGTTGAACACCTGATCGTATCAGGTTTTTTGGTGGGCCGCACCTGACAAGGCGGCCTTTTTCTTTGTCCAGCAACAGGAGAAGTTTATGACCACGACCATCCCATCGCGCGGCATGCGCAACAACAACCCCGGCAATATCCGCAAATCCAAGGATCCGTGGCAAGGATTGGCGGAGCAGCAAACGGATGCCGATTTCTTCGTCTTCCAAAGCCCGATCTACGGCATCCGCGCCATCGCCCGTACGCTGATCACCTATCAGGACAAATACGGGCTTCAGACCGTCAACGACCTGATCGGACGGTGGGCGCCGCCAAATGAGAACCAAACCAACGCCTATGTCGCCGAAGTGGTGGCCAAAACAGGCTTTACCGCCAGCCAAAGCGTCAACATGCATAGTTATACCGACCTGAAGCCGGTGGTCAAAGCCATCATCCTTCAGGAAAACGGCCAGCAGCCTTACACCGACGCGCAAATCGACAAGGCGTTGGTGCTGGCCGGTGTCGAACCACCAGTGCAAAATCTGCAGCAAAGCCGCACCGTCAAAGGCGGTCAAACCGCGACGGCTGCCACGGTTGGTGTCGGCGTTCTGGAAGCGGTACGCGAAAGCGTCGATCCCGCGCGCGACGCGTTGCTCAGCATCGCGCCGTATCTCGATGGCGTAAAATGGCTGCTTCTATCCGTCACGCTGATCGGCATCGGCGTCATGATCTGGGCGCGGATTGACGACCGCCGGAAAGGGTTGCGCTGATGTTTGCCATCCTCACCGGCTGGCTTTCCAGCAACGCGATGCGCCTCATCGGATGGGGCGCTATCGCGGCTTCCGTCACCGCCATCCTGCTCGGTGCCCGCCAAGAAGGCCGCAACGCCGAACGCTACGACCAACTTCAAAAAGCCATGGAGATCAAAAATGCCCAACTTCAAGCCACGCTTACTGCCCCTCGTACTCGTGATGAGCTTGTTGACCAGCTGCGCGACGGGAAATTCTAACTCCAATTGCGTCTGTCCACCAATCAAAGAATATAGCCATGAGTTTCAGAAAAAGCTGGCCAAAGAGGTCAAAGACATGAATAAGAAAAGCGCCTCCATTTCCGCGCTTACGGATTACGCCATTGTACGGCAACAACTGAGAGACTGTAGATAGCTATTCAAAACTCAATAAGACTCAGTCTTTATCGTGGCGTCGATCCCACCCGCCACCCAAAGCCTGAATGAGTGCAACGCTCGATTCCATACGTTCTTGGCGAATTGCCAGCAAAGACCGTTCAGCTTCGAGGCTGGCGGTTTTGGCCATCAGGACGTTGTTGTAGGATTCAAGCCCATCCATGTAATGATGCGCCATGAGGCGTTCGATGGTTCGCGCATGGATAACGGATTGTTCTTTGACTTTCTGTTGTTCGGTCAAAATGCGTATGGCGGCGAGATTGTCCTCTACCTGCTGGAAAGCGGTCAGAACGCTTTGCCGGTAATTGGCAACGCTTTGATCGTAAGCAGCGTTAGCCTGTTCTTCGCGGGCTTCACGCGCTCCGCCATCCAATAAAGTTTCGGCCAAAGCCGGGCCAAAAGCCCAGAAGCTGTTGGATATTTGCAGCAGCTTATTCAACGCCATGCTGGTGTAACCCGATGAGGCCGAAAGCGTCAGGTCAGGAAACCACGCTGCCTTTGCCACGCCGATCTGGGCATTGGCCGCTGCCACCATGCGTTCGGATGATGCAATATCAGGGCGTCGTTCCAGCAACGCCGAAGGCAAGCCCACAGGCATCTCCGGCACATCATCGGTAAACTGTTCTGGCGGCAGAGAAAATTCAGAGGGCGTTTTGCCAATTAGGGCGGCAATAGCGTGTTCAAGCTTGGCACGGCGAACGCCGGTGTTGATAGCTTGGGACTGCACATCTTCCAGTTGCGACTGCGCGGCCAAAACAGCGGTCAAATCGCCGATGCCGGTGTTATAGTGCCGTTGGGCAAGTTCCAAGGCCTTCTGATTAACCTCTACCATCTGGTCATAGATGTGCTTCAGTTCATCTTGAGAGCGAAGATCAAAATAATTGGTTGCCAAGGCCGCTTGCATCGACAGCCTGGCGGCTGCGAGATCGGCGTTACTGGCTTGCGCTTTGGCTTCGTCGCTTTCAACCCCGCGCCGGATGCGTCCCCACACATCCGGCATCCATGAGGCTGTGCCATAGAGACTATCGGCAGCTACAGGTGTCGGCATCGTTCCATTTTGGCGTCCAGACGATGAATTAAGCGTCAGGGATGGAAACAAGGCGCTGCGCGTTTCATCCGTTACAGCGTTGGCTTGACGGTAGGCAGCCTCGGCAGCTTTGAGATTCTGGTTCGATAGAACAAGCTGTTGTTCCAAACCGTCGAGAACGGAGTCGTGGTAAATCGACCACCATGCACCGCGATCATTTTCATCCTGCGGTGCAGCCTGCCTCCACTCGCCATAGCTTTCTTTATAGGATGCAGGAACATCGACAGACGGACGTTGG
>JAGWKW010000094.1 GCA_028865155.1 Alphaproteobacteria bacterium | reverse complement strand
GGCTTTCGCGGTTGGTGTAGAAAACGATGCCGTTTTCGTCATACCCCTTCATCAGCATCGCGCGTATGGAGGGCATGCCGTCCTTTGCGACCGTCGCAAGCATCATGCAATCGGGGTAGGACTGTTCCTGCTTCAGGGCGAGGCCGTACCATTCGGCGAACAGGGGCCACGGGCCGGGGGGAGGGGTTTCAAGATCAGTTGTCATTGATCGGCACAAGGTTGAAGGGTTGAAAACGCCACAGTTGCGCCCACTTTACCCTTTAGGCTAGGATTTGGCAGCAAAGAATTAACCCCCGGAATCATGAGGTTTCCATGCTTCGTAAATCAGCCATCGCCCTTCTCACCGCATCGCTCGCGCTTGCGGCCTGCCAAAGCGACAATTGGGGCAACGACCAGACGGTCGGCACGCTTGGCGGCGCGGCCGCCGGCGGCTTGCTGGGCAGCCAGTTCGGCCATGGCAGCGGCAAGCTGGTGACGACCAGCCTTGGCGTTCTGCTCGGCGCATGGGCCGGCAACGAAGTCGGCGCGTCGATGGACGAGACCGATCGCCTCAAGAACCAGACCGCCGAACGACGCGCCTATACCGCGCCGATCGGCCAGCAGATCACCTGGAACGATCCGAAAAACGGCAATGCCGGCACGATTACCCCGGTGCGCGACGGCTATGCCTCGGACGGCGCCTATTGCCGCGAGTTCCAGCAGACGATCACGATCGGCGGCAAGAGGCAGCAAGGCTATGGCAAGGCGTGCCAGCAGCCGGACGGAAGCTGGAAGATCGTACAGTAAAATGCTTTATAAGACCGGGAACGGCGCGGGCGTGCCCTGCTTTCCGTTCCCGGTTTTTCATTTCCAACCCGACCCTTATGGCAGATCCTTATCAAATCCTCGGCGTTCCCAAGACCGCCACCGCGCATGAGATCAAAGGCGCGTATCGCAAACTTGCGAAAAAACTGCATCCCGATGTCAATCCGGGCCGCAAGGATATCGAACAGAAATTCAAGGAAGTCACCGCCGCCTATGACCTGTTGTCGGACGCGGACAAGCGCGCGCGCTTCGACCGCGGCGAGATCGACGCGCAGGGGCAGGAACGCGGTTTCGGCGGAGGATATGGCGGCGGATTCGGCAACGGGCGCACTTATACGCGCAGCGGCGGTTTTGCGCATGATGCGGGCGCGGATCCGTTTTCGAGTTTCGGCGGCATGGACGATATTTTTGCCGAATTCATGGGTGCGGCTTCGCGCGGCGGCAAGCGCGCGCATACCGGCACGATGCGCGGCGCGGATGTCACTTATTCGATCACCGTCCCTTTTGCCGAAGCCTGTTTGGGCGGCAAAAAGCGCGTCACGCTGACCAACGACAAGACCGTCGATGTCACGATCCCGCCCGGCGTCGAGGACGGGCATAAGCTGCGCCTGAAAGGCCAGGGGCTGGCGGGTGCGGGCGGCGGCGCGGGCGATGCCATCGTCGAAATCCATATCGAACCGCATGCTTTTTTCACGCGCAAGGAACGCGATATTTACGCGGAAGTTCCGGTCAGCCTGCCCGAAGCGGTGCTGGGCGCGAGCGTGACCGTGCCGACCTTGGACGGGCAGGTCGCGGTCAAGGTTCCGAAGGGCGCGAATACCGGAACGACGTTACGTCTGAAAGGCAAAGGCGTCGGCGCGGCGAAAGGCGGAACGGCGGGCGATATGTTCGTGAAGCTGAAAGTCGTTTTGCCCGATCCTGTGCCGCAGGATTTGACCGACTTTATCGAGAAATGGGCGAAGAAGAATGCTTATGACCCGAGGAAGAAGGCGGGGATTTAAGCCGACAATCCCTGTGCGCGGTCTTTTTCCGCGATCAACCTGTCGATGGCGGCGCGTTCGGCGGCTGATAATTTCATGCTCGCGGATTTAAGCTGGCCGCAGGCAGCCATGATGTCGTCGCCGCGCGTCGCGCGGATGGGGCTCGCATAACCGGCAGCGTTGACGATGTCGCCGAATTTTTCGATCACGTTCCGTTCCGAACATTCAAACGGCGTGCCCGGCCACGGGTTGAACGGGATCAGGTTGATTTTCGCCGGAATGCCGCGCAGAAGGCGCACAAGCTGTTTCGCATCCGCCGGGCTGTCATTGACGCCTTTGAGCATGACATATTCGAAAGTGATGCGGCGCGCATTGCTCGCGCCCGGATAGGCGCGGCAGGCGGCCAGAAGTTCCTTGATCGGATATTTGCGGTTGATCGGCATGATCTGGTCGCGCAGCTCGTCCGTCACCGCGTGCAGGCTGATCGCCAGATTGACGCCGAGCTCCGCGCCGCAACGCTCGATCAGCGGAACGACACCCGAAGTCGAAAGCGTGATGCGCCGCTTGCCGATGGCGATGCCGTCGCCGCGCATGACGATGCGCAATGCTTTGGCGACATTTTCGTAATTGAATAACGGCTCGCCCATGCCCATCATGACGATGTTGGTCAGAAGCCGTACGGCGGGCGAACCGCCGGGTTTGCCGGTCTTTGTTCGGGCGCGACTGCTCTGCGGTACGCCTGCTTCGCAGGCTCCCCGCAACCGCGACTGCGCCGGAACATCCCATTCGTTCAGATAATCTTTGGCCAGCATGACTTGCGCGACGATTTCGCTGGCGTCGAGGCTGCGCACGAGGCGCTGCGTGCCGGTGTGGCAGAAGCGGCAGGTCAGCGTGCAGCCGACCTGCGACGACACGCATAACGCGCCGCGGTCGGTTTCGGGGATATGCACGCATTCGACTTCCTGCCCGTCAGCCATTTTCAGAAGCCATTTTTGCGTGCCGTCTTTGGATTTCTGATGCTGCGACACGGACGGACGCGCGATGACGTAATGTTCAGCGAGTTTTTCGCGCGCAGGCTTGGCGAGATCGGTCATCGCGGCGAAGTCGCGCGCGCCGCGGCTGTAAAGCCACGACCAGACCTGCGCCGTACGGAATTTTTCGAGGCCGAGCGCGGCCAGCGCCGCCGACAGCTCGTCGAAATCGAGGCCGATCAGGTTGCGTTTGCCGTCCACTTCGAGGGGAACGCTTTTTTTGCCGTGCGCGTCGCGAGCCATGTTTTCCGCGTGTCCTTTGTTGCGGGGCGGACGATTAGCAGAAAAAACGGGGGGTTTCTATTATCTTTTCCCGGTTACCGGATCGACGCCGCGCATGACTTCCATGCGGGCGATCTGCTTGTCGATATAGCTGTTGATCATACCGACCTTGTTTTCGCGGATCAGCGCGCGCACTGGGTCGCCATTGTTATGTTCTTCGGTGAAGATATAGCGCAAAAACGGGCCGCTCGGGCTCAGCGTCTGGTGCCAGGCCGCCGTCAGCCCTTGCGCCAGCATGAAGTTGGCCGCGCCGCCGATCGCCTGCTCGGCCAGATGCATGAGGCCCATGAAGCTTTCTTCGATCGAGCCGGCATGGATGGTCGTGATGACCAGATGGCCCGTCGTCGCGGCGCGCAAAATCTGTTCCGCCGCGCGCGGGCTGCGCACTTCGCCCACGAACAGGTAGCGCGGCGTCCAGCGCAGGGCGCGTTTCAATGGCGTCGCCCAGTCTTCGTCGAGGCCGACCTGTACCTGATAGCAATAGCCATATTCGCCGACTGGCCCGTCGAGCGCGTATTCGACCGGATCTTCGACCGTGATGGCGACGCCGCCGAGACGGCGCAGATAATCGGCAAGAAGTGCGAAGCTGGTCGTCGTTTTGCCGTGCCCCGTCGGGCCGGAGATCAAAATCAGCCCGTCGCGCTGGCCGAGGCGGCGGAGCTGCGCCGCGACGTGCGGCGCGAGCGACAATTCTTCGAGCGTCGGCACATGCGTGTTGATGCGGCGCAGCGTGACCCATTCCTGCCCGTTGGCCAGCTTTTGGTAGGATTGACGGAAACGGATGCCATCATACTCGTAGGACGAATCCGGATTGGCGAGATTCCGGCGCAGCTGATCGGCGATCATGTTGATTTCGGAGCGGAACTTTTCGGGCAGCAGACGGCTCCAATTATTCGAATAGTCGCGGCCCGGCGAACGGAACCGCGCGCCCGCGCCTTTGCCCTTGTCATCGATGCGGACATACAAATCCATGAAAGGCAGGTCGCGCAGCTTCTGCCCGGCCGATTCATCCGTCGATGGGGTTATCAGGGTCATGTCTTTTTCACTCCCGGAAGTCCGGGGATCGCGGCGGGCGGAAAGGCGCCGCCCGGCGCGGGGTTTTTCAGGCGCGCGGCGACGCGGTCGATATAGGTCGAAAGCATGCCGATCTTGTTGTCGCGGATCAACGCGCGCACCGGGTCGCCGGGGGAATTTTCTTCGGTGAACAGGTATTTGAGCATCGGCCCCGTATCCCTGATCGTCTGGTTGACGAGCCCGGTCAGGCACGCCGCGAGCATGCTGTGCACGCCCGAGCCCATCGACTGTTCGGCCAGGAAAATGATGCCCATTAGCGCTTCTTCGATAGCACCCGCATGAACCGTCGTGATGACCAAGTGGCCGGTCGAGGCCGCGCGCAGCAATTGCTCGGCCGCTTTCGGCGTGCGGACTTCGCCGACATAAATATAACGCGGCGCCCAGCGCAGCGCGCGTTTGAGGCAGATGGCCCAGTCTTCGTCTTTTTCGACTTCGACCTGGAAGCAATGGCCGCCCTTGTTGTGATGGCCCGCAAGCATGAATTCGCATGGGTCTTCGATCGTGACCGCCGTGCCGCCGTAATTGTTGAGATAATAGCCAAGCAATCCTACGGCAGTCGTCGTCTTGCCCTGCCCCGTCGCGCCGGAAATCACGATGAGCCCGTCGCGCTTGCCGAGGCCGATCATGTGATCGAGGATATTCTGCTGCAGCCCGAGCTTGGTGATGTCGGGAATTTCGGTATTGATGCGCCGCGCGCAAACCCAGAAGGAATTGTCCGACATTTTCTGTTTCGACAGGCGGACGCGCACGCCTTCGGATTCGAGCGCGCCGTCGCTGTGCTCCTTGAGCCGTTCGTTGACGGCCGCCATGAAGCGGTCGATGCTGAGCTGATAGTCGCCGGGCACCGGCTGGCTGATCATGCTTTGCGACCGTTCCTTCGACCGGTAATAGGCCTGGTCGGGCTGGTCGAGGCGCACATAAAGATCGATAAACGGCAGATCGCCGAGCGTTGCGGACATCGGAAAAGCCCCATAGTCAGGCCGCGCGCCATAAAGCCGGCGCACATGGCAGAGATAGGACTATTCTGTGCCTGTTTTCGGTTAAAATCGGCTTAATTTCCGCAGGTAGGCATTCGTCTAGCCACAAGCGCTTCAAGCGGTTTGTTTAAAATAACCATCATGCCTTTTACGCGTTTTATATCGATCTCCTTGTAATCCGGTATTGTGACCTTGCGACCGTCCCACCGAACTTCCCATTGATCAACTTCTGCACCTGCATTTTGAAACATATCTCTGAGGGCGGTTCTTTTTACGGTTCTAGGAATGCCTTGTTTCGCCATTTGGTTTCTCTCCTGTTTCGCGCTGAGTTTTTGCTAATAAAAAAGCCCCTCGGAAGGGGCTGGAATGCGTTGACCGGTCGTGCGGCTCTCTATAGCCGCTCCGTGTGCAACGCCCGTCTAAGAAGGAGTGTTTTGGTCATGGTCGTCCTGTCAGTTTCAAAGACTTTAGAGATTCGGTTACCCAAAAGCAACAAAATTCTGCCTAAAAAAGAAAAACGGGACGATTATTTCTATAACTGTCCCGTTTAACGAATAAAATGCCTGTCTGTGCCGCCGCTTAACCGACGATTTCGGTCTGGGCGAAGAAATAGGCGATT
>JAGWKW010000093.1 GCA_028865155.1 Alphaproteobacteria bacterium | reverse complement strand
GGGCAAGTTTTCGCGCCCCCGTACGCGATAGCCGATGCCGCCGGCATGCTTTTCGACCCATGCCACCGCCGCGAGCCACAGCCATACCGCCTTGACGATGATGTGGCGCGGAAACAGGAGCGATCCCATCAGGAGTGCGCTCATGACGAGGTTGGTTCCGTAGAAAGTGAGATTGAACCAGATCGCACGAAGATATTTCATCAAACCCACAGCCTCAGATTGGCAAAAAGGAATTTTATATATTCGGTCGCGAGCAACTCGACCGTGCCGCGGTGCATCCACCATTCGCGCATCCTGACGCTTGGCGGCGTGACCGGATGGGGAACGATGTCGACATCCGGCATCGCCGCATGGAACAGGAGCAGGCTGCGCGGCATGTGGTAATTGGCGGTGACGAGGCGCAGCGAATGATAGTTCTGCGCCGCCATCCAGCCCTTGGTTTCGTCCGCATTGCCGAAAGTGCTGCCCGCCTGGTAGCCGAGCGTCACGCAGCAGGCGCGCAACGGCGCGGGCAATCCTTGCGCGCCGGGAAGTTTGTCGAGCGTAAGGCCTTTATGCACGCCGGAGACGAACAGTTTCTTGCCGCGCCCTGCCTCGAGAAGCGCGATGCCCGTGGCCAGCCGTTCGCTGCCGCCGGTCAGGACGACGATGGCGTCGGTCGTGGCGAGGTCTGGCGTGATCGCGGGTTCCTGAAAAGTCTGTATGCGCGCGGCGAACAGGAACAGCCCGCCAAGCCACGCCGCCGCCGCAAAACCCAACAAGAAAGGAAACAAACCACCGCGCTTCATGGAAAGGACTTGAGCAGGCGTAAAACGGAAAAACGCGTCGCGGCGGTCGACAGACCGACGGCGCACAACGGAATCAGGCATAGAACCGCCGCGAGGCTGACCCAATGCAGGAGGCTCAGCGCCGAATAATCGGCGATATGCCGGGTCGCGTACATCAGCCCGCCCGTTATCGCAAGCGCGAGCGCGAAAGCGACGGCAGCCGCCCGCACCGCCAGCCTTTCCGTTTGCGCCTGGAAATGGCGGGCGATGTCATGGTCGTCCGCGCCGAGGACATGCAGCAGCGAAATCGTTTCATGCTCCGACGCAGCGACCGTGCCGCAGGTCATGCCGACGGTGATCAGTAAAGTCACGCCGGCCAGCGCAATGGTCACGCCGCCCAGAAGCGTCAGCCCGTGCATGAGCCGCCACGCATCGCGCGTCCATGCGCCATGGTCGTCGACGCGCGCATCGGGCACCGCGTTTTTCAGATTGTCCCTGATTTGTGCTGCCGTGACCGTGGCACCAGGCTGGCGCGAAACGTCGAGCAAGGTGGGCAACGGCAAGGCTTTGAACAGGGATGGATCGTCGAACCAAGGTTTCAGCAGCCGCTTCACATCGCTGTCGGACAAAGGCTTGACCGTGCCGATGCCAGGCATGGCATGCAGCAGGGTCGTCGCCTGTTCGACGCGCTGGGCCTGCGGCATCGTGCTTTCGTCGCCTGCGGCGGGGATTTCGACGGTGATGCGGCTTTCCATCGTCTGTCCCCAGTTATAGCCGAGCGACAGCAACGCGGATTCGGCTGCCGTGGCAAAAGTGGCGATGAAGACCATGATGCCGACGATGAACGCGAACGAACGGCCCAGATGCCGGGCGCGGAAGGCGGGCGCGAAAAGATGACGGGGCAGGGGCATGGACTCTGGCCTTACGCGGCTTTCGGGGTAAAGGAAACCAGCCGCCCGCCTTGCAGGTGCAGTGCAGGCTTGCAGAAAGATTCGACCAGATGATTCTGGTGCGTGGCAAGGATAACGGCGGTGCCGAGTTTGTTCAATTCGTCAAACAGATGGAACAATTTCAACGCAGTATGGTCGTCGACATTGCCGGTCGGCTCGTCGGCTAGCAAAAGGCGCGGGCGTGCGACCACGGCGCGCGCGATGGCAACGCGCTGCTGCTCGCCGCCGGAAAGCTCGGTTGGATAGGCGTCGAGCCGTTTGCCGAGGCCGACCCATTCGAGCAATTCGCGGCTGTGCCGCTGGATATAGGCCTCGCTCGAGTCGCCCAAACGCAAGGGCAGGGCGGCGTTTTCCCATGCGGTCAGATGGGGGATCAGGCGGAAATCCTGAAAGACGATGCCCATCCTGCGGCGCAGGTCGGCCTGCCGGGCCCGGCTTTTGCCGGACAACCATTCGCCGAACAGGCGAATTTTTCCTTTAGATGGCTGTTCTGACTGGTAAATAAGACGTAGAAGCGTCGATTTTCCCGCGCCGCTGGGCCCGGTCAGGAAATAAAACCCGGCATCTTCGAGAGTGAAGGAAACATCATCCAGAACCTTATGGCCCGGCGAATAATGAAGGCTTACATTTTCAAAGGATAGGAGCATATTTTAACGTTCAAAGTGATGATTCCGTTGCCCGTACTGTAGAGCGTTAGGGCACACCCCAAGTATATAAAATCGGCGATTGCTAGGAAATGCCCTATTTTTTATTTGAGACCGGCGATTCACCGGCCCTGTGGAACCATAGAAATGGTTCCACAGGGCCGGATCGCGGTCTATACATCTTTCCATGATACTTGAATGCCCTTCGTGCCATGCGCGCTATTTGCTGCAAATTGGCCTGTTTGCCCAAGGTGGGCGGCAGGTGCGTTGCGCCCGGTGCAAGTATAGCTGGCATGCGACTTTGCCGACGAATATGGACGTTTTTGCGGCGCCGGAGCCGCCTGCACAGGCTTCGAAACCTGTTTTTTCTTCTTCGCCTGCGTCGCCGCCCCTTGGAAGCGCGGCGCCGGAGCATAGCTTTTCAGCCAATCTGCCAGCCGTTATCAAAAAAAAGGGCTGGCGGGAGAAAGGGGTTCTCGCGCTCAAAATCCTTGCGGTTCTGGTTCTGGCCGTTCTTTGGCCCGTTTTCGCGCGCGAGGATATCGTCAAGACTTTTCCGTCCTTGCGCGGCGTTTACGAAGCGGCCGGGCTTCAGGTCGGACGCGCCGGGTTGGGGCTCAAATTCGAAAAGGTCAAGTCCGAGCTTAAATACGACAGCGGTACGATGCGCCTGTTCGTGACCGGGGTTGTCCATAATACGACCGGCGAAACGCAATTCGTTCCCGATATCAAGGCGCGCGCGCTGGCTCCGGACGGCTCCATCGTTCAAAGCTGGTGGGTTGCCGCGCCTGCGCCTACAATACAGGGCGGGGCGGGAGTGCCGTTCCACACGGCCGTCAACGCGCCGATGAACAAGACGATCGAAAACGTGTTCCTCGAATTCTACACCCAGCATGGGAATGGCCAGGATGTCGAATAGCAACGAAGCCGGAAGAACGGCCCGTGTCCTCGTCGCCGAGGATAATCCTGCCGTGCGCGCTTTCATCATGCGTTCGCTGGCCTCGGCCGGGCATCAGGTTTCGGTGGCCGCCGACGGGCAGGAGGCGCTCGACATCCTGACGCATGAAAAATTCGACGTCCTTGTCACCGACATCGTCATGCCCAATGTCGATGGCATCGCGCTGGCGATGAAGGCGGTGCGGCTGTTCCCCGATCTTAAAATCGTCATGATTTCCGGCTATGCGCAGGAACGGATGCGGGCGCACAATCTCGACACGCTCGTGCACAAGATTATCGCCAAGCCTTTTTCGCTTGAAGAAATCTGCGAGGCGGTTAAGAACGCCCTGACGTCTCCCGCCACCAATATATGAATCCGAAATGAAACGCCGCATCCGCAAAGCCGTTTTCCCCGTCGCCGGTCTGGGCACGCGCTTTCTGCCCGCGACCAAGGCGATGCCCAAGGAAATGCTGACGCTGGTCGACCGCCCGCTGATCCAGCATGCGGTGGACGAAGCGCGCGCCGCCGGCATCGAACAGTTCATTTTCGTCAATAGCCGCGGCAAGGGCGCCCTCGAAGACCATTTCGACAATAACGAAGACCTCAAGCGCACGCTCGAAGCCAAAGGCAAGGCCGAGGCGCTGGAATTGCTGAAAACCACCGACATCGACTCGGGCCAGTTGCTGTTCACGCGCCAGCGCGAACCGCTCGGCCTCGGCCACGCGGTCTGGTGCGCGCGGCATCTGGTCGGCGACGAGCCTTTCGCGATCCTGCTGGCCGACGACGTGGTGCTGGCGGAAAAACCGTGTTTGCAACAGATGATCGAGGCGTATGACGAGATTGGCGGCAATATGGTCGCCGTCGTCGATGTGCCGCGCGATCAGACTCACCGCTATGGCATTCTCGACGTCGAAAGCGACGACGGCAGGCTGGCCAAGGTGCGCGGCCTCGTCGAAAAGCCGAAGCCGGAGCAGGCGCCGTCCACCCTGTCGATCATCGGGCGGTATATTCTGCAGCCCGAAATTTTCGCCGAGCTCGACGCCAAGCAGGTCGGCACGGGCGGCGAGATCCAGCTGACCGACAGCATGTCGCGCCTGATCGGACGCCAGCCTTTCCACGGCTTGCGTTACGAAGGCACGCGCTACGATTGCGGCGACAAGGTCGGTTTTATCGAAGCCAATGTCGCCTTCGCGCTGGCGCGGACGGATATGGGCGAAGCGGTACGTGCGGGCATCAGGAAAATTATCGGAGCGTAATATGAAAATCGTCGTTCTTGGCGCCGGATATGTCGGGCTGGTATCTGCCGCGTGCTTTGCCGAATTCGGCACCCATGTCACCTGCGTCGACCAGAGCGCGGACAAGATCGAAGCGCTGCAAAAAGGTCAAATCCCTATTTACGAACCGGGGTTGGACGATCTGGTCGCGCGCAACGTCAAAAACGGCAATCTGCGTTTCGCGACCTCGATGGTTCCGGCTCTTAACGAGGCCGACGCGGTTTTCATCGCCGTCGGCACGCCGACGCGGCGCGGCGACGGCCATGCCGATTTGTCGTATGTCTATGCCGCCGCGCGCGAGATTGCGCAAAATTTGACGCGCTATACCGTGATCGTGACCAAATCGACGGTTCCTGTCGGCACGGGGCGCGAGATCGAACGGATCGTGCGCGAAGCGAATCCTGGGGCCGATTTCGGCGTTTGTTCGAACCCGGAATTTCTGCGCGAAGGCTCGGCCATCGGCGATTTCATGCGCCCCGACCGCGTCGTGATCGGCTGCGAGAGCGACCGCGCCGCCGAAGTCATGAAGGCGCTTTATCGCCCGCTTTACCTGCTCGAAACGCCGATGGTGGTGGCGGGGCTGGAAACGGCGGAGCTGACCAAATACGCCGCCAACGCGTTCCTTGCCGCCAAGATCACCTTCATCAACGAAATTGCGGATTTGTGCGAGAAGGTCGGCGCGGATGTGCAGACCGTCGCCAAAGGCATGGGGCTTGACGGGCGCATCGGGCGCAAATTTCTTCATGCCGGGCCGGGTTTCGGCGGGTCGTGCTTCCCCAAGGACACGCTGGCCCTGATGAAAACGGCGCAGGCCAAAGGCGCGCCGATGAAGCTGGTCGAGGCGACGGTGGAAATCAACGACCGCCGAAAAAAACAGATGGCCGACCGTATTATCGCGGCTTGCGGCGGCAATGTGAAAGGCAAAACCATCGCCATCCTCGGGGTGACTTTCAAACCCAACACTGACGACATGCGCGACAGCGTCAGCCTCGACGTCATTCCGGCTTTGCAGAAAGGGGGTGCTGTGGTTCGCGCCTACGACCCCGCTGGGATGGGCGAAGCCAAAAAGCTTCTGACCGATGTCGAGTGGTGCGACTCTGCCTACGATACGATGGATGGCGCGGATGCGGTCGCGATCTTGACCGAGTGGAACGAATTCCGCGCGCTCGACATCGCCAAGGTCAAAACATTGCTCAAGGCGTCGGTGATGGTCGATTTGCGCAATATTTACAAACCGGACGAAATCCGCG
>JAGWKW010000092.1 GCA_028865155.1 Alphaproteobacteria bacterium | reverse complement strand
CCATTACGGCAAGCATCACAAAGCCTATGTCGACAATCTGAACAAACTGTCCGACGGCACCGAATATGCCACCATGCCTTTGGTCGACGTCATCAAGGCGACAGCGGGCAAAGCCGACAAGAGCGGAATTTTCAACAATGCCGCGCAAATCTGGAACCATACTTTCTTCTGGGAAAGCATGAAGCCGGGCGCGGGCGGCAAGCCGAGCGGGAAAATCGCCGCGATGATCGACAGCGATCTGGGCGGCTATGACAAGTTCAAGGCCGACTTCGCGCAAGCCGCGATGACGCAGTTCGGCAGCGGCTGGGCCTGGCTCGTCGCCGAAAACGGCAAGCTTGCCATTCGTAAAACCGGCAATGCCGAAACGCCCGTCTCCGGCGCGGCCACGCCGCTGCTGACCATCGATGTGTGGGAACACGCCTATTACCTCGACTACCAGAACCGCCGCGCCGATTTCGTCAATGCCGTGATCGACAAGCTATTGGATTGGGACCGCGCGAACGAAAGACTCGGCTAATAAATTCGGCTACAGTCTCCGGATGAATCACGGGCAAAACATCCTTGTCACCGGCGGTGCAGGTTTCGTCGGCTCGCATTTGGTCGACCGGCTGGTCGCCGACGGGCATAAGGTCGCCATCCTCGACGATCTAAGTTCCGGCGCGCGTGAAAATGTCCATAAGGATGCCGTGCTGACGGTCGGCGATGTGCGCGATAGCGATCTGGTTGCGCGCATGATCGGCGAGGCCAATGCCTGTTTTCACCTCGCCGCCATTGCGTCCGTTCAGCAATGCAATGAGTTATGGCGCAACAGCCATGAAATCAACCAGTCGGCCTTTGTCGGATTGCTGGAGGCCGCGGCCAAGCGCAAAACCGGGGTTATTCCAGTCGTCTATGCCTCCTCGGCCGCCGTCTATGGCGATACGGATGTTTTCCCGGTGCATGAAGATTTGCCGTTGCGCCCGATCTCAATTTACGGCGTGGACAAGGCCGGGTGCGAACTTCAGGCCCGCGCCGCGGGACGCAGCGCAGGCGTGCCGACATTCGGCCTGCGCCCGTTCAATATCTACGGCCCGCGGCAAAACCCCTCTTCACCCTATTCGGGCGTTATTTCCGTGTTCGCCGACAGCATCCGGCGCGGCAAAGGCGTCACGATCTATGGCGACGGCAAGCAGACGCGCGATTTCATCGCCGTGGCGGATGTCGTCGAATTCTTCGTTGCCGCATTGGCGAAAGCCTCGCCCGATGCCCCTGTCTGTAACGCGGCAACGGGAAAAGAAACTTCGGTTCTCGAGATTGCGCAACAGATTAGCGCGGCTCTGGGACATGAATCGAGAATCGCCTTTACCCCTGCTCGTACAGGCGACATTTACCGCTCAGTCGCCGCGACGGCGCAAGCCGAAAAACTGCTCGGCTGTAAAGCCGGCACTGGTGTCGAAGAAGGATTAAAATTCATTGCCAAACAAGGGGTTTAGAGGCTATCGACTTGGCACGAAACATGCTTCACATATCCAAGACCTATGGACGCTTGCCGTTTACGGGAAAAAACTGCCTAGTCGTCTTATGTTCGATCCGGAAGGATTCCGTAATGGTTAAAAGGTTAGGAGAGCCGCCATGCGCGCAAAACTGAAACCACGCATCAATCTTGACGACCGCACGCCATTGGAAACGGTCACTCCCCTGCCCACGCCTTTCGTGCTGTTTATCGATCCGTCGAGCGCATGCAATTTCCGGTGCACTTTCTGCCCGACAGGCGATCATGAACTTATCCGTGGCACCGGGCGTTACCAAGGCACGATGGATTTCGACCTGTACAAGAAAATCATTGACGATTTAGGCGAATTCGAAAAGCCGCTCAAGGTTCTGCGCCTCTATAAGGACGGCGAGCCTTTGCTCAACAAGCGTTTTGCCGACATGGTGCGCTACGCCAAGCAAAGCGGCCGCGTGCCTTATGTCGATACGACCTCGAACGGTTTTTACCTGACACCGGAAAAATCGCTCGAAATCGTCGATGCCGGCCTCGACCGCATCAATATCTCCGTCGACGGCCTGTCGGACGGAGATTTCCTGCGTTACACGCGCACCAAGGTCGATTTCAAGAAATTTGTCGAGAATATTCGCTTTCTTTATGACAACAGGAAGAACTGCGAAATCTTTATCAAAATGCCGAGCGATTTTCTGTCCGACGCCGACAAACAGTTTTTCTTCGACACGTTCGGCAATATCTGCGACCGCATTTCTCTGGAAAACTTCACGCCATGCTGGCCCGTGTTCGACGTCGAAGAGCGCATGGGCATCGAAATCACCAAAGGCATCTACGACAACGAAATTGTCGACATCAAAACCTGCCCTTATATTTTTTATTCGATCTCGGTCAATGCCGATGGGCTTGTCAGCCTGTGCTATCTCGACTGGGCGCGCAAACTTCTGGTCGGCGATGTCAAGACGGAAAGCCTCAAATCCATCTGGGAAGGCGATAAGCTGTTCGAGCACCGCATCGCCCATTTGCGCGGCAAGCGAAAGGAAAACCCTGTTTGCGCCGAATGCGGCCAATTGTCGCATTGCATGGCCGACAATATCGATCCTTACGCTGAAGAACTGGCCGACAGGCTGATTAAAATGCGTGCTGCCGCACAAGGATAGCCTCGATGTCCGGTGCGGCCCGCGTCCTGCATATCGCAAGCCATATGGGCGGCGGCGTCGGACGCGCTTTGTCGGAACTGGCCATTTACAACAGAAGCGCGGCAACTGGGATCGAAGATGCTTTCGCCTGCCTCGAATCGCCACAAGATGCGCGTTATGCCCGCCGGATCGAGGAAAGCGGCGCCGATATCTTGATTGCGCCCGACATGCCCGCCTTGCTGCGCGAGATCGCCGCCGCCGACATCGTTCAGATCGAGTGGTGGCATCATCCCTTGATGCTGAGGTATTTCGGGGCTTTGAAAGACGTCGCTGCACGCTGGGTTGTTTGGTCGCATACTTCCGGTTTGCACTACCCCGCAATTCCTTACGCATTCAACCGCGCGCCGCAGGCGTTTATCGCCACGACGACCGCATCGCTCCCTTTACTGGACCAAAAAGGCAAAGCGCGCGGCAACATCCTCGCCTGCGTCGCCAGCACCGGCGGGTTCGATGATTTCCCTGCACCTTCCGGTGCACGGCCTGCGACATGCGGCTATCTCGGTGCGCTAAACCCGGCTAAAATTCATCCCGATATGGCCGGATGCCTCGAAGAGGCGGCAAAGCCGGGGTTTGGCGTCGATATTTATGGCGACAGCAGCGTCAATCCGGATTTCGAAAATTTTGCGCGCAAGCATGATTACGTGCGGCTGCACGGCTTTACCTCGAAACCGCAGGATGTTTTGCCCGGTATCGGAATTTTTACGTATCTACTCAACCCCTTGCATTATGGCACGACCGAAAATGCCTTGCTCGAATCCATGGCTTGCGGCGCCGTGCCTGTCGTCTGGAACAATCCGGTCGAAACTGCGATTGTCGAAAATAACGCGACTGGCTTCGTCGTCGACAACCGGAAAGCCTTCACGACAGCTATATGGCGACTACTTGACGATGCGGCGTTGCGACAAAAAATGGGGTCGGCCGCCGCGCAAAAAGTCCGGCGCGACTATTCGGTTGCGGCAAGCGCAGAAAAACTGGCCGGGATTTACCGCGACGTCATGCGCCGGGATAAACAAAAGGCGGATTTTGCGGTTGCCTTCGGCAAGACACCGCATGAAATGTTTCTGGCAGGCCTTGGCGATTACGCCGCCTGTTTTACCCAAGGGGATGAGGGTGCGGCGCAACGGCGCGCCCTACCCTTCCTTTACGAAAAATCAAAATCCTCCGCCTACCATTTTCACGAAACCTTCCCTGAAGATGCGCAGCTTGCGGCATGGGTAAAAATGCTGGATAAAGACAGGCGCATCATCGAATCCGAACAAGCCGTTCCGAAAGCGATATGAAACTCTCCATTGCCATGCCAAGCCACAATGTGGGATCGAGGATCAACGCGAATATCCTCAACGCCTGCGTGCTGGGAAGCGACGATGTCGAAATCATCATCCGCGATAATTCCGGCAACGAGGAAAAACGCAAGTTCCTGTCGGGCATCAAAGAAAAGAACTGCCGCATTATCTCGGTCGACGAATGCCCCGGCGCAGAAAATATTAGAGAGCTAATGGACGAAACTGCAGGCGAATTCGTTTTTACCGTATGCGACGATGATTATGTGAACGGCTATGCCTTGCCCTCGCTGCTGGACGAGATCGACAAGATCAAGGGCGATACTGCTTATGTGGGAACAAGCGGTATCTTCGTTATAGACGAAGACCGCAAGACGGAGTTTTTCCGTTTCAACTGTTTCGACACGCCGGATGCTCTCGGCAGATTCAAGGCATATCTGGGCGGTTGTCCAAGTATTTTCCAATACTCGCCCATTCGCCGCACCGTCTCGAAAAGCGTTTTGGGCTTTTGCTCAACTCTACCGGTCTATCTTTCCTATCATGACTGGCTGTTGAATTGCCTGCATCTGATGCACGGCAAATTCAGCTACGTCGATCGCTACATATATCACTATTACAATTCCAACTGGACGGGCGGCGAACAAAATCTGATAAGCGACGCGCGCTATTTCAAACTGGCCGGGATCGACACCAGCGGTGTCCGTATCCAATGGCTGATCGCGGCCTTCGAGGGTGCGCAGACTTTCATGAGCAAGTATAGTGGCGTTGACATGCCACGCGAGCAACGGCAATCCCTTGCGGTTTTCTGCCTTTCACATTGGTATCAAATGCTGTTCCATACCTATATGCGACAAGCGCCGGATGCCAAATATGACGCGGAAACGCTTAAAATCGCACAGAAATGGATGGCATCGAGCGAGATAAATCTATCGAATCTTTTGGCCGATATTTGCGAATTCTATGCGCTGACTGCACCAGAAAAGGCGCAGCATTATTACGATTTCTGGAAATAGTCGACGATCTGCGTCGTCAACATATCTATCGCACGCAACGGCGACTGGCCAAGCACCGCCTTGTAGCCATCGGCCGTTTCCTTCAACGCCCGGTCGATGCCCCAGCGCGGCCACCAGTCAAGAACATCGCGAGCCCGCGTCGCATCCAAATGCAGCAACAAAGCTTCGCGCGGCTGCACTGTCTTTTCTCCGGGCGGCGGCAGGCGATAACCTTCGCCCCATGCCGCAAGGAATTTTTCGGCGATTTCGCCGACCGGGCGGCAGCTTTCCATCTTGGGGCCGAAGTTAAAGCTGTCGAACGGCACAGAAGCGGATACCTCATATGTCCGCTTGGCCAGCGCAAGATACCCCGACAACGGTTCGAGGACATGCTGCCACGGACGAACCGCGTCCGGACGCCTGATCCCGATATCCTGTTTCGAAGCGATGGCCCGAACCATATCCGGAACAAGGCGGCAGGCAGACCAATCGCCGCCGCCGATGACATTGCCCGCTCGCGCTGTTTTGACCGTAACGCTACTTTCTCCTGCGAAGCTGTATATGAAAGATTGAGCTACGATTTCGGCGCAAGCCTTGCTGGCGCTATAGGGATCGCCGCCGCCAAGCGCATCCGTTTCGGCATAGGCGTGGCCTGTTTCCCTATTTTCATACACCTTGTCAGTCGTAACAATCACGACCGTTTGCGGCGCACCCACCTTCTGCATTACATCGAGAAGCGTGGCCGTTCCCATGACATTGACACGGAACGTTTCAATCGGGTCTTTGTATGAAGGTAAAACAAGCGCCTGCGCCGCCATATGAATGGTAATATCTGGCTTGATCGAGCGGTAAAAACCGTCAAGCGATACTCGGTCGGCAATGTCGGCCA
>JAGWKW010000091.1 GCA_028865155.1 Alphaproteobacteria bacterium | reverse complement strand
GCGCAAACGTCCGCGTGGCGGCATCGCCTCGCGCTCATGATGCTCGGTGTCGCTCTGGCGGTTTTTGCCGTTTATGCCGGTTGCTACGCGAACGCTTTTCTTTATGACGATAACTATCTGATTGTCGGCAACCAGTTTTTGCGGCACTGGCGCGACTGGCCGTTATTCTTCATGGAAATGCTCGGGGCCGGGGCCAATATAAATTACGGTTACTATCGGCCTTTGCAGCAGCTCCTTTACATGGCCGTCTACCATATAGAGGGTCTCAGCACCGAGGCTTTCCATTTTCTCAACATCGCCCTTCACGCCGCCAATGCCTGCCTGATGCTCGCGCTGGGGCGCAAGCTGGATTTCCGCCCCATTGCCGTTTTTGCCGCTGCGCTGCTGTGGGCTGTGCATCCGGTTCAAACCGAAGCCGTCGTTTATATGAGTGCGACGGCCGACCCGCTTTACGTTTTCTTTTGCCTGTCCGGGTTGCTTGTGCTGCTGCCCGATTTTTCCCCGCGGCGCATAGGGGCAGCCTGCCTGTTTTTTGTCTGCGCGTTGCTGGGCAAGGAAAGCGCCCTGTCTTTCCCTCTGCTGGCGGCAAGCCTTCTTTACTATATCAGCAAAGACCGGCTGAAATTCCATACCTATCTGCGCCTGTGGCCGTTGGCGGCCATCGGCGGGCTTTACATCCTTTTGCACGGCATGATCGGCCCGCATGAACATATCCGGGCGGCCATTCATGCTCCACATCAATTACCGTCTTTCCTGTCCGGCATCGCACCTTTCGCCGTTCTTCCTTTTTATGCGCGGTTCATGCTGTGGCCTTTTCATTTTTATATGCGGCATGAAATCGATCAGGCCACTTGGGCATGGGGCGTGTGCCTTCTGGCGGGGGTTGTCATGGCCATCGGTGCGGGGCTGCAAATCGCAAGGAAACAGACGCCCGGTGCCCTGCCTTTAAGCTGGGGTTTGGCCTGGTTCTTCGCGGCCTATCTGCCGGTTTGTGGGATCGGGGACATCGCCTATGAACACTGGATGTATCTGCCGTCGCTTGGACTGTTTCTCGGTGCGGCGCAGTCTATGGCGCTTTTTCTCGACCATCGCGGCCAGCGCCTGTCGCGGGTCCGGGCGAGAGCGGGCATTGCGGGAATTTTGATGCTGGCCGGACTCCTCGGTTTTGTGACCTGGCAGCAAAATAAAATATGGCGCAGTCCGGAATCTTTTTACGGCAATATCATCGTGGCGGGTGCGCCGGCGCCCCATGCGCACACCGATATCGGCCTGTATTACGCAAGCGAAGGCAAGTACAGGGAAGCGTTGCGGGAATATGATATCGCAGCCAGAGAATACGCCGTCTCGTCGGATCTGACGACCACGCCCGAAAACCGGGCAATCTTGCAGACGGCCATTGCGGCCTCCATGCTGGGGTTGCCGGATGGCAAAACGCAGAAAAAGCGGCAAGAAGCCTTGCGGCATTTGCGGCAGGCCGAGGCGATTAACCCGGACGGTTATGCCGCGCTCGATATGATGGCCAAGCTATATACGGAAATGGGCGATAAACGGCAGGCGGCCTTGTACCGGCGCAAGGTGGAAAGAGCGCGAATGCGATTTGGAACGGCGGCACAAGGGAATTAACAGAACGGGGAAATCAGGCCGCAATTTTGGCGAACAATTCCTGCCATTCGCCTGCCGGGATTTTGCCGAACGGGCCTTGCGCCGATCGCCAGAATTTGACGATCTGCGGGAAACCGTCGATATCGCCGCGCTTGCTGCGCACCATATGGCGGTCGAGCGGCAGAAGGCGAACGCCTTCAAGCTTCTTCGATGCCGCCGCGCGTTCGTCCTGATCGAGATTTTCGTGCAGCACGGTGGCCAGAACGAGCGGGTCGTCGCTGCCCAGCCGTTTCTTGGCTTCGACCCGCCGCGTCATCAGCGCGTCGAAGGCGCGCGTTGCCGCAGCTTCCATGCTTCCGCCTTTTTCGCTGCGCGCGACATAGATCGCGCGCGCGATATGGTTCAGTTCAGCCTGGGTGATTTCGGGCAGCCAGATCAAAACGCCGCCGCCCATCAGGGCCGCGCGCTCAAGCGTTTGCACCTGCTCGCAGAAGCTGCAGGCGGTGACATAGCCTTCGGGAGAAGGAACGATACGTTGGTACTGAACAGCGCGAAAGCCGCAGAAGCGGCAGGTGAAATTATCGCGTTTGAGAATGGTTTCCGCTTCGGCGCGGGACGGAGGCTTGAGGCCTCCGCTCCCGGCGCCGGGCTTGCGCCCGACGCCGAGAGTAAGAGGAAGGAAAGACAAAACCACGCCGTTTGTTAGTTTACGGAGAAATTGACAGCGGGGGGCGCGGTGAAGCTTTGGCTGCCAAGTGCCGAAGAACCGGTCGAGCCGATCATGCTGATCACGCTCGGCGCCGCGAGGAACGCCGCACCGGCGAGCATCTTGCCGATTGCCGGCCCAAGCGGGTTCGATCCGGGGTTGTCGGCGTGTTTCTTCGCGCCTGCGATGCCGGTCACGGCCAGAACCGCGCCAAGGCCATAGGAAACCAGGTTGACGACCTTCATGGCCGGGTTCAGAACGGCGGTATTGGTGGTGCCGATGGCGTTGTTAAGGTCGGCCCAAGCGTCAACCGGCGTCGCCACTGCGATGGCCGCTGCGACCAACAGGCCGGTCACGACGTCGTTGAGCAGTTCGCGTTTCACAAAATTCTTCATAGTCTTCCTCCTCAGGGGGTTGGGGTATATCGCTAAAATTTATATCGTAATTTAGAATCAATTTATGCGTTGTTTCTTAACGCCAGCTTAATTTGCTTTTTCCTTTTTTATTCTAATTCTCTTTCACCCTTTCTTGCAAGTAATTGTTTTAATTTCATCTATTTGTTTCGATTACGAAATCAGTCCGGTGCCGAAGGTCGTATCCATGATCTTGAGGAACCAGAAAATATTGATAGCCAGAACGCCGCCGACAATATGGGTGATGCCTTGCGCCATCGTCACATTGCCGCCGCCTTCGACGACTTTTTTCATGATGAGCCAGCCGCGCACGAAAGCGATCGCGCCGATCAGCTGGACGAAGGTCAGCCCCGCTTTGACGGCAGTCTGGAAAGAGGTCGAGGCGCCGCCCAGCGCGCTTGCGAACGACCAGTTAAGAACCGACGAGCCTTTAATCGTGCTTGCGCCGAAGACCGATCCCATGACCATATCGAGATTGCTGCCGATCGTAAGCAAAAGCGCGCCGAAAACGATGTTGGTCAGGATAATGTGCGGCGAATTGGCGCGCGGATCGAAGCCGTATTTCGACGCTTTGACAAGGCCCCGAACCACAAAGAGAAGTCCAGCCACCCATGCGATGATGGAGACCAGCCCAAGCAGGGGATCGTGGATGTTGTTGACGAAATTCGTCAGCATGACATCGAGCGTCGAAGCGCTCGCGCCCGCGCCGCCGGGGTTGCAGCCCGCGCCGCCGCCCGCCGCTGTCGTACCGTAAAGGCTCGTGACGATCATGCCGATGAAGCTGGGCAGGCTCAAAAGAAGCGCGGAGCCAAGCCACAGGAACAAAGGCTTGTCCATCTTGTTGTTCTGGGGTGAATCGACATGCAGGCGCATATGATGGATGCCCTGGACGGCGAGAATGGCGCCGATGCCATAAGCCCCCCATGAAAACAAAGGCCCGAAGGCGCTGCCATTAATTGTGGCGTTGCAGATGATGTCGCCGAGCGTTGTTGCCTGTTTGGTCGTGACGGCCGCGACTGCGGCGAGCGCGGAGTCGCCGCTTGCGAGCCAGAAAAAGATGGCCAGAGCCGTCATCAGGCCTGCGAACAAATCTTTTGAAATACGTATATTAAACAATGTTCTATCCCCGGCGCGCCGCAGGGCTGCCTTTTTATCCGGCATCTGGCGAAGCTTTACATGCATGCGCCCATTTTGCCAATCAATCAGTTAACAAGGCTTTAATTTCATATGCTCTTCAAGGGGGTATAGAAGCTTTTCGCGCTCCTCGGCCCAGCGGATAATCGACAGTTTGCCGTCGAAATCTTCGACCATCGCGGTACAGGACTCGACCCAGTCGCCGTCATTGAGATAAAGCACCGGTCCTATCTGGCGGATCTGGGCATGGTGGATATGGCCGCACAGGACGGCATCGGCTTTGCTGTGGCGGGCGGTTTCGGCAATGAACTCCTCGAACGCGCCAATGTGTTCAACTGCGTTTTTGACCTTGTGTTTCAGATAGGCCGACAAAGACCAGTAACGCATGCCCAGGCGTTTGCGCACGGCGTTGAAGATGCGGTTGGTAAGCAGCGCGAGATCGTAAGCGATGTCGCCCAGATGCGCGAGCCATTTGGCATAGCCGACTGCGGCGTCGAACTGGTCGCCATGCAAAATCAGCATGCGTTTGCCGTCGGCGGTTTCATGGACGATTTCGTTGACGACATAGACGCCGCCGAAATGCAGCCCGCAATAGGGCCGCGCCGCCTCGTCATGGTTGCCGGGAACATAGAAGACTTTGGTGCCGTGGCGCGCGCGTCGCAGGATTTTCTGCACCACGTCGTTATGCGCCTGCGGCCAGTACCAGCGGCGGCGCAAATGCCACCCGTCGACGATGTCGCCGACCAGATAGAGATAGTCGGATTCGGTATGGCGCAGGAAATCGAGCAATCGTTCGGCCTGGCAGCCGCGGGTGCCGAGATGGATATCCGAAATCCAGATCGAACGGAAACGCAAGACGTTGTCGTTGGGGCTTTCCGAACCGGGAAGATCGGCTGCGCGCATCATTCCTCCATATGAAGCAGGGCGGCATTGCCGAGCGCAAGCGCGACCAGCGGGATCGCCCATGCCGCGAGCGGCACCGGCAAGGTCTGGTTGACGCCGAGCGCATCGACGACGTTGTTGAGCGTATAGACGAAGCTGCCAAGCAGGGCGCCCAGCACGATCATGCCGGTGACGCCGCCGCGTCGGCTCATGCGAAGCGCGAAAGCGGCCGCGAAAAACACCATCGCGCACAGAAGGAAAGGCTGGGACAGAAGGCTTTCGAAGGCGAGCTGATGCCGCGTCGGCGGCAGGCCGATGGTTTTCAGCGCGCGGATGAAGCGCGGCAATTCCCAGAACGAAATCGTATCCGGCGCGGCCATGCTTTCCTGGATCTTGCCGAGCGTCAGCGTCGTCGGCAGCCGCCAGTCGGCGACATGCTGCGCGGGCTGCTTGTCCATGTTGATCCAGGCGCCGGAGGCATCCCACGCGCCGTCGCGCAAGACCGCCTTGGGCGCATCGACGCGGCCGACGTAATTTCCGTCCTTGTCGTAGATGATCGCCATCAAGGGCGTCAGCGCCAGCGGGTTCATCTTGACGTGGTCGGCGTGGAGCAGATAGCGGTTCTGCCCGTCATGCTGGCGCAGCCACAACCCCGCGCCGGTCAGCTCGAAAGTCGGCACGCGTTCGAGATAGCGCATCTCAAGCGCGGTATAGCGCGCGTTCATCGCGGCGCCGATCGGATTCAAGACCGTGACATTGACCAGGGCGAAGCAGGCGGTGACGAGCAGTGCGGGCGTCAGAAACTGCCATGCCGAAACGCCGACCGAGCGCGCGACGATAAGTTCCTGGCTGCGCGCCAGCCTCCAGAAAGTGAACAGCCCCGAAAACAGCACGACGAAGGGCAGGATGCGCTCGATCGTTTCCGGAAGCTTGTAGACGCCCATCTTGAGACCAAGCATAAAGCCGACATCGGGCCGCCCGCCCGCGCGGCGCATCAGCTCGGCGACTTCAAACAGGAACACGATGCCGGCGAGCCCGCCGAGAAAGGCGAGAAACCACAACAGGTATTGCCGTCCCAGATAGCGATGCAAAACCCAGCGGTT
>JAGWKW010000090.1 GCA_028865155.1 Alphaproteobacteria bacterium | reverse complement strand
GTTTTTGGGCTGGCAGATCGGGCGGTCGTCCGCGCTGCGGATGAAATCGACGATCTGCGCGACCTGTTGCTGATTTTTGTAATGCGCCGCGGTTTCGTCGACGCGTTCGGCCAGCGTGCCTTCGGGCGCGAACAGCATGCGGTAGGCGCTGCGCAGCGCGCGCACATCTTCGCGCGTGAAACCGCGCCGTTCCAGCCCCACCATGTTCAATCCCGCCAGATGCGCCCGTTCGCCCTTCACGAGGCCGAACGGGATCACGTCCTTTTCCACGCCCGACATGCCGCCGATAATCGCATAAGGCCCGATGCGCACGAATTGATGCACGGCCGAAAGCCCGCCGACGATGACGAAATCGCCGAGCGTGACATGGCCCGCCAGCGTCGCGTTGTTGGCGAGGATGACATTGTCGCCGAGCTTGCAGTCGTGCGCGACATGGCTGCCGACCATGAACAACCCGTTATCGCCGATGCACGTTTCCATGCCGCCGCCTTCGGTGCCGGGGTTCATCGTCACCTGTTCGCGGATCTGGTTGTTTTTGCCGATGGTAAGCGTCGACTCTTCGCCGTGGAATTTCAGGTCCTGCGGGCGCAGGCCGAGGCTTGCGAACGGATAGACGACCGTGTCTTCGCCGATTGTCGTGCGGCCGCCGACCACGGCATGCGAAACGAGACGCACGCGGTCGCCGAGCCTGACGTTCGGGCCGACCGTGCAGAACGGGCCGACGGAGACGTCCGCGCCGAGTTGCGCGGACGGGTCGACGATGGCGGTCGGATGGATTGAGACGGCCATTATGCCTCGCCCTGCGCGGCTTCGTCGCGCGGCACCAGCATCGCGGTATAGACCGCTTCGGCGCAGAGCTTGTCGCCGACATAAGCTTCGCCGCTGAATTTCCAGACCTGCCCGCGCGAGCGTTCCTTCTTGACCCTGATATGCAGCGTGTCGCCCGGCACGACCGGATGGCGGAAGCGCGCGGATTCGATCGTCATGAAGTAGACGATATGCGTGTCGCAACTGACCCCGTCGAGCGAGGCGACGACGAGCGTGGCCGAGGTCTGCGCCATCGCTTCGACGATCAGGACGCCCGGCATGATCGGGTGGCCGGGGAAATGGCCCTGAAATGCCGGTTCGTTGGCCGACACGTTTTTGATGCCGGTGCAGCTTTCGCCCGGCACGATGTCGACGACGCGGTCGATAAGAAGCATCGGGTAGCGGTGCGGAATGCGCGCCATGATGCCCATGATGTCGAGCGTCGTCGGGGTTTCGGTTTTCGTCATTTGTTTCAAGGCTCCGAGATGAACCCTTGTTTGTAGCGCGTTTGAAGCCGTGTTTTCAATATGTTTTGGGGTAAACCGCAACTGCCGACCCCTCCCCTAACCCCTCCCGCAAGGGGAGGGGAATACTATTCCTCTCGCGGTGCGCAGATTTTTTGGTTTCAAACAGAAACGCTATCGATGGATAAGCAAAAAGCCCGCCCCTTGCGGGGCGGGCTTTCGTTCGCTTGAAGCCTCGAAGGGCTTACTTTGTGGTGACAACGGTCACAGCGCGGCGGTTTTGCGCCCACGCGGCTTCGTTGTGGCCGACGACAGCCGGGCGTTCCTTGCCGTAGCTGATGGTCGAGATGCGGCCTGCGGGGATGCCCGCCGCCACCAGGTAGTTCTTGACGGCCGTGGCGCGACGCTGGCCGAGCGCGAGGTTATATTCGCGCGTGCCGCGTTCGTCGCAATTGCCTTCGATGAGGGCCTTCACGTCCGGGTACTTCTTGAGCCACGTGGCCTGACGGTCAAGCGTCGCTTGCGCGGCGCTGCTCAGATCCGATTTGTCGAACGCGAAGAACACGCGATCGCCGACATTGACGACCAGATCTTCCTGCGTGCCGGGTTGCGCCGCGGACATGATCTTGCCGCCTGCGCTGCCGTTGGCGCCGCCTTCTCCCTGAGTGCTGCCGGTCGTATCGCAAGCGGTCACCAGGACGAGGGCCGCCGCAAGGCACAAAAGTTTCTTGTACATCGTTATTCCCCTTTCAGGAACCTCGGGCGGTGCGGGCGAATGCCCGTGCCGAGATGGTTGTTGATGCCGCACGAAAATTCCGCAGAATTGCGGAGCGCCCGCGCGGCGCGATTATTCTTTCCCCCATCCGCTGCGGCTTTTCAAATCGAATGTGAAAACGCCGCATCGACGCCGGATCGAACCTGTTGCGAAACTAGTCGGATATGTAAAATGAATCAAGGTGCATTTGGAAAAAACGGCGAACGGAAGGACAGCGATACACGCTTGCAACAGTGGTGAAATCCGCCACAAAAAGAACACAAAAGTTCACAGTTCCAAACGCGCTATGTTTGCCGGAACGGGTTCTCAGGCGAAACTGTTTTTATGCAGTTGCGCCATCGCCGGGTTTTTGTAAGCGTGGCCGTTGGCGGCTCCGAAAACAAGCGTCAACCCGTAGCCGTGGCCGGCTTTGACGTGGCCGTCTTCGGTTGCGGCCTGGCGGAAGTAACGCATGACGAAGACGCGGATCGCCGCCGTCAAAGAAGTTTCTTCGCGCTTCTGCACGGCGACCGAGCTGCAGATCTGGTGAAGGCTGGCCCGTTCGCGGCGGCAGATTTCCTGCAGCCCGTCCCACATTTCCGGTTCGAGCCGCACGCTTGTGCGCCTTCCGGTGACGGTGACGTTGCGGCTGACCAGCGTGCTGCGCGCGGCGGTTTTGGGGCTGGCGAACGAATTGTCGTTTAACTTGCTGTTTGTCATGGGTTTTCCTCATTGTAAGGAGTAAGAGGAGGCGTGAGTGAAAGCACTCTTAAGTTGTATTGACACATACATCAGCAACTTTGACAAGATTATTTTACTATAAGGACGGAATTTGTCCAATATATGGTCGGAAAAAGGATTTCCGAAAAAAAGCAAGAAAGCTGCGTGGAACGGGCGTTTGTCGTTCGAAAAGCCGGGCACGCGGCCCGTTATTTTAGGGGCCGAAAGAACACCTACCCGCGCATGTGGCGCAGCGCGTCGAGCGCACCTTGCAGTATGTAGGCGGCTGCCGCTTTATCGATCACTTCGTCGCGGCGTTTGCGCGACATGTTGTCTTCGATCATGAAACGCTCGACCGCCGCGCTCGACAGCCTTTCGTCCCAGAAGGCGACCGGGAGGTCGCGCGGCTTGAGGTACTTTTCGAAATTGCGGGCGAAGGCGCGGGCCGCCTGTGCCGTGGCGCCTTCGCTGCCGTCCATGTTGCGCGGCAAGCCGAGGACAAGCGCACCCGCGTTGCGTTCCTCCATCAGGGCGGCGAGTTTCTGCGCGTCGGCGGGGAATTTTTTGCGGGTGATGGTGGCGAGCGGCGAGGCGATGGAAAGGGCGGGGTCGGAGACCGCGACGCCGATAGCTTTGCTGCCATAGTCCAAGCCCAGCAGGGTTTGGCCTTTTTCGAGCAGGGCGGGCAGGTCTGATATATTGCGGATAAGCATGGCGAATGATAGTCATAGCAGGTTATTTGCAAACCGGAAGCGAGCTTTATGAGCATAGACCAGAAAACCGTCGCCAAAATCGCCAATCTCGCGCGGCTCAAGATACCCGCCGAGGAGCAGGCGCATGTCGCGGGCGAGCTGAGCAATATCATGCAATGGGTCGAGCAGCTGAACGAGGTGAATGTCGAAGGCGTCGAGCCTTTGGCCAGCGTCAACGATGCGTCGCTTCGGATGCGCAAGGATGTCGTCAATGACGGCGGTTGCGCCGAGGATATTCTCGCCAATGCGCCTGCGCGCACGGCGGATTTTTTCACCGTGCCGAAGGTGGTGGAATAAGGAATGCGTTTATGGCGGGGTGGTTGACCCCTCACCCGGAAAAGCTAAGAGGTTAGTTTCGCTGGCGCTCAACTAACCTCAAGCTTTTCCGCCCTCTCCCGCAAGGGGAGAGGGAGCCCCTCTTGTTGCGCCGTGTTTTTAGATTTGCAATTCAGGAATCAAAGATGACGAAGCTTACCGATTTGACGATGACCGAGGCTCTGGCCGGGCTCGAGGCGAAAAAATTCAGCGCGGTGGAATTGGCCGATGCGCATATCGCGGCGATGGAAAGCGAGACCGCGCGCGGGATGAACGCCTTCATCACCGAAACGCCGGATGTCGCGCGCGAAGGCGCGAAAGCGTCGGATGCGCGGCGCGCGAAAGGCGAGGCCGGGGCGATGGACGGCATTCCGCTCGCGATCAAGGATTTGTTCTGCACCAAGGGCGTGCGGACGACGGCCGCGAGCAAGATTCTGGAAAATTTCGTGCCGACTTACGAATCGACCGTGACGTCGAAACTGTTCGGCGCCGGTGCGGTCATGCTGGGCAAAGTCAATCTGGACCAGTTCGCGATGGGATCGGGCGGCGTGACGAGCGCGTTTGAGCCTGTGATCAGCCCATGGTCGGGCGCGGAGCCGGCAAAAGCCGCGCGCAAGCTGGTGCCCGGCGGGTCGTCGAGCGGTTCGGCCGCTTCGGTCGCGGCGCGCATCGCGATGGGCGCGACGGGAACCGATACCGGCGGGTCGATTCGCCAGCCTGCGTCGGTCGCGGGCATTGTCGGGATAAAGCCGACTTACGGGCGCTGTTCGCGCTGGGGCATTGTCGCCTTCGCGTCGTCGCTCGATCAGGCCGGGCCGATGACGCGTTCGGTTGGTGATGCCGCGCTGATGCTGCGCACGATGGCCGGGTTCGACGAAAAGGATTCGACGTCGGTGGATGTGGCGGTGCCGGATTATGTCGCGGCGCTGGGCGGTTCGGTCAAGGGCATGAAGGTCGGCTTACCGCGCGAATATCGCATCGACGGGATCAACCCGGAAACCGATGCTTTGTGGCAGAAGGGCGCGCAGATGCTGCGCGATGCCGGCGCGGAAGTGGTCGAGGTTTCGCTGCCGCACACCAAATATGCCTTGCCGGTTTATTACATCATCGCGCCTGCCGAAGCGTCGTCGAACCTCGCGCGTTATGACGGGGTGCGGTTCGGCTTGCGCGTGGATGGCGAGAATTTGAACGACATGTACGCCGCGACGCGCTTCGCCGGTTTCGGCAAGGAAGTGCGGCGGCGGATTATGATCGGCACTTATGTGCTGTCTTCCGGCTATTACGACGCTTATTACCGCAAGGCGCAGCGCGTGCGGCGGTTGATCCGCGAGGATTTCGAAAAAGCGTTCGAAAAATGCGACGCGATTTTGACGCCTGCCGCGCCCGGAACCGCCTTTGCTATCGGCGAGAAGCAGGACGATCCGTTGCAGATGTATCTGGAAGATGTGTTCACCGTGACGCTGAATCTGGCCGGGCTGCCGGGGATTTGCGTGCCGGTGGGGCTGGCGTCGAATGGGTTGCCGATGGGCTTGCAGCTGATCGGCCGCGCGTTCGACGAAAGCACGTTGTTCACGGCGGCAGGCGCGCTGGAGAAGGCGGCAGGGTTTGCGGCGAAGCCTGCGTTTACGGCTTAATTAAAAAGGGGAGGAATTTTTCATTCCGCCACTTTCAATTTTTTAGGCTGCAGACAGCCGATCTACAAGCTCTGTCAAATTATACAGAGATTGGTAAATCCCGTTGTCTTTACCCATGCTTTGGGGATTGCTGTTTGCCGCACTAATAAATTGGCCCTTAGCCGGCGTTATAATGGTTTCATCAGTCCAAATGGAAGGTGGGGCAATTTTCCATTTCCCCTTTTCCAATTTTACGAAACTTGAAAATGCGGCAATAATTGGGAAAATTATGCCGTCGACTACATTTTCAATATTGCCCTTTGCGTCTCGGGAGATGCCGTTCTTCAGGTTTGTTCCTTTGAACCCCGGGTGTGCGTTCCACTTTTCGTATAAAGCCCATGCGTCAGAGGCCATGTCGACGTAG
>JAGWKW010000089.1 GCA_028865155.1 Alphaproteobacteria bacterium | reverse complement strand
ACGCAGCGCGAATTCACCCTGATTGAAGCCAATGGTCAATGGATAGATAAGCGGCGGCTTACCCGGCGATAAATCCTTGAGGCTGCCGGGATCATGCTGCATGAATTTATAGGCGGCAAAATAGTCGCGGAAATCGGCGTCGGCTTTACCGGTCGTCACCTGCTCGATTTCCTCGCCTATCGTCTGATTCTGCGACATCGTGACGCGCCCCGCTTTGGGAAACAGCGCATCAGCCATCGCAACCGTCGCGTCGCCGTCCATGTCGGCGATTTTATAAGCGGGGTTATTCAGTTTCCCGATATCGCCGTCGAACCGCGCGTCATTGCCGCGCACCCAAATGCTGACAGGATCCCAGACGACGGCGCGCGAGAAAATCGTGCTGGCGGCGCGCGTTCCTGCTGGCCACAGCCCGGCGCAAAAAGCGTCATAACGCCCGGTCATAAAGCCGGTATTGATATTGCCGTAACCGACCTCTTCGGCCCAGTCGACTTTGAGGCCGAGCCGCTTGGCCGCTTCGTTGACGACATCGTAAAAGATGCCTTTCAGCTTGCCGTTCGGCTCGATGATGATGAAGGGATTATAGGCAGCGTAGGCGCAGCGCAGCGTATGGGTATCTATAACTCTGTGAAAAGCCGTTTCGGATGCGAAAGCCGAAGGGGAAGAACCGGAAGGCGTTCCGATGACAAATTTTGCACCAATCAGGGCCACAACCCCGCCGAGGATGGCGGCGGCAACCAGTTTTTTCATAGCCCTTCCTTTCGCAGATTTACTCCCGTTCGTCGCGCTGGGTGCGTTCCTTGCGTTCGTGGCGTTCTTGCGCTTCGACCGTCAGCGTCGCGATCGGACGCGCTTCGAGCCGCTTGACGCCGATCGGGTCGCCGGTTTCTTCGCAATAGCCATATTCGTTGCGTTCGATGCGTTCCAGCGCTTCATCAATTTTGCTGATCAATTTGCGCTGCCGGTCGCGAGTGCGGAGTTCGAGTGCGACTTCGGTTTCGGCCGAGGCACGGTCGGCGATGTCGGGTTCCTGCATGCCGCCTTCGTCCTGAAGCTCGTGCAGCGTGATGTCGGCCTCGCGCACGATTTCCGTCTTCCAGCGCTGCAATTTGCCCCGGAAATATTCGAGCATTACCGGATTCATATAACTTTCTTTTTCGGTAGGCTTGTAGTTCTGCGGAACGGTGACGGTCGTCATGGGCGATTCCCTAAAGCTGTCTTACAAGGCATCGGAGGATAAAAGAACCGCCCGCATCAAGTCAACGCAAGCCGGGATATGTTTTTTATCAATGAATTCATTGGGTTGATGGGCCTGTTCGATGGAACCGGGGCCGCAAACAACCGCCGCGCTGCCGCGCTTTTGGAAAATACCCGCTTCGGTCGCGAAGCCGACGGCGTGGGTTTCATCGCATCCAAGGCGTTTTTTGAGCGCGCGCTCGCCTTCATTGTCCGCGTCGGCAAGAAAAGGCGGGATGTCGAAACAGGTGCAGGTATCAATGCGAGCCTGCGGCGCGAAAGCCGTGAGCATTTTCGCGAATTTTTTCTGCGCTTCGCCATCGGCCTGTTGCGCGATCGTGGCCGCGCTTTCGCCGGGATGGGCGCGCACCTGCCAGACAAGTTCGCAATGTTCGGCGATGATATTGTCGGCTGTACCGCCCGCAATTTTAGCGAGGTTGAACGTCGTATAAGGCGGATCGAACCGTGACGGCGAAAACGGTTTTTCTTTCCGGACACGCGCCGCCTGTTCGACAATCTCCATGAAGTCGCCGGCGATACTTATGGCATTCAGCCCTTTGTCTGGCTGGCCGGAATGGCCGGACACGCCGGTAACGTGCGTGCGGAAGGCCGCAACGCCTTTATGTTCGTTGACAATCTGCAAGCCCGTCGGCTCCCCGACCCAGAACCAGCGCGGGTGGATGTCTTTCGCCGCAAGATAATCGGTCAGGCGCACCGCGCCGGACATGTCGGTTTCTTCGTCCGATGTGAAAGCGAGATGGAAACAGCCTTGTTTCGCGGCCAGAAATTCCGGCACGAAGGCCAGCGCGCAGGCGATGAAGCCCTTCATGTCCGCGCTTCCACGCGCATGAAGTTTCCCGTCGCGTTCGGTCAGCGTGAACGGGTCGCTGTTCCAGCTCTGCCCATCGACGGGCACGACATCGGTATGCCCGGCCAGCGCGACGCCTGCCTCACCGCTGCCAACCGTCGCCCATAGGCAGGCTTTCTGCCCATCGTCGCTCGCGATGATGTCGCTTTTGATACCGAAGCCGTCGAGATAATCGCGGATAAAATCGATGCAGGCGCGGTTGGAATTGCGCGAAACCGTGTCGAAGGCGACAAGGCGCGCGAGGATCTGTTCGGCGGTAAGCTTACCCGGCTTGGACAACGGCTTTCCTGACACTGTCGATCGTGAACAACATGACAGTGCCGGATTCCGTTCCGGCATACAAGGCATCGCCATCGCGGTTCCAGACCAGGCCCGTCACGGCCTTGTCCGCGCCGCTTTGCGGCGGCGCGATCATGATTTCCATGCGCCCGTCGAGCGGCGCCAGAACGACCATCCCGTCATTATAGCCCGCCGCGACCATCTCATCCTTCGGATGCGGCGCAACCTGCGTCACCAGCCGCCCATCCATGCCGCCGAGCGTCAAGGGCGGCTTGCCCCACGGCCCGCCGCCGGAAAAGGGCCAGCAGATGATCTGTTCGGCCCCGCTTGTCACAAGGTATTTGCCGCGCGCGGAAAACGCCATCGACCGCACCTTGGCGGCATAGCCTTGCATCCGCATTTCCTTGCCGTCGACTAACTGCCAGCCATGCAGCGCGTTTTCCTGCAAGCTGGTCAGCACGCATTTGCCGTCCGGCGTCCAGATCAGGTCGAGATGCGACCCTTTCCATTCGCGCGTTTCCGGCGCGGTTTCTTTGGCGTTGAGCCACCAGAGCGAAATGCCGTTATAATGGCTTGCGGCAAGGCGTTTCCCGTTCGGGCTGAAGCGCAGGCCGCCTGCGCTGCTGGGCAAATCTGCCGTGAATTTTTCTTGCCCTTCTTCATCGAGGATATAGATTTTCTTGCCGATGCTGTAGGCGCGATGTTTGCCGTCCGCAGCGCCTGCAACATGATCGACCCATTTGTTTTTATGCTCCGCCAGCACGGTTGCCGTTCCCGGCACGGGATCGGCGATCACGACCTTTCCGTCATCGCCGCCGGACAGAAACGCATGCGCATCGGCATCCGGTTTCAGGGATAGCGACACGCCATCATGCAACGTCAGCGCTTTCGGTTCGGCCGAGGCATCCTGCGCATCGAACAGCCGCGCACCGCCATCGCCAAGCGCAGCCATGCCCCAGTCGCCATTTCCGTTGACGGCCAAGGAAGAAACCGGCACGCCGAGCTCCCATTTTTTGAATATGGCGCTGGACTGCATCGGTTCAGGCCGCGCAGGAGGCAAAACCGGCACGCAAGGCTTTTTCGTCGAGCTTGCGGCCGATGAAGACCATGCGGCTCGTGCGTTTCTCGCCGTCCTTCCACGGTGCGAGGTTCGAGCCGTCCATCATCATATGCACGCCCTGCACCGCGAGCTTGCGGTCGCTGCCTTGCATGTCGAGAATGCCTTTATAGCGCAGCAAATCCTGCCCCTTGTTCGCGCGCAGATCGGACATCCACGCTTCGAACTTGACCATGTCCAGCGGTTTGTCGGATGTCAGCGACAGGCTTGAAATATCGCTGTCATGCAATTCGCTGTGATGATGGCCATGCTTGTGATCGTGATGATGGTCATGATGGTGATGGCCGCAATCGGACCCGCATTCATGGTCATGATCGTGATGATGATTGTGGTGGTCGTGCGTTTCCGTTTTCAGAAAATCCGGCGCGCGTTTCAGAATTTCGTCGAGGTCGAAGCTGCCCAGCCCCAGAACTTGATCGAGCGGCGCGTCGCTTTTCACCGTGCGGATGATTTTGGCGAAATTGTTGATGCGGCGGATGGCGGCTTCGGTTTCGGCCAGTTCGCCCGCATCGACCAGATCGGCTTTGTTAAGCAGGATTACGTCGGCGAAGGCGATTTGTTCTTCGGCCTCTTTCGAATCTTTCAAACGCAGCGGCAGATATTTCGCATCCACGACCGTCACGATGCTGTCGATTTTGGCTTTCGCCGCGATATCTTCGTCGGCGAAGAAAGTCTGCGCGACCGGGCCGGGATTGGCGAGGCCTGTGGTTTCGATCAAAATGCCGTCGAACCCGCCTGCGCGTTTGAGCAGTCCGGAAATCACGCGGATCAGATCGCCGCGCACGGTGCAGCAGATGCAGCCATTGTTCATTTCGAACACTTCTTCGTCCGCGCCGACGACCAGCGCGCCGTCGATGCCGATTTCGCCGAATTCGTTGACGATGACGGCGTATTTCTTGCCGTGCGGTTCGGACAGGATACGGTTAAGAAGCGTGGTCTTGCCCGCGCCGAGATAACCGGTCAGGACGGTGACGGGAATTTGCGACATATCGACCTCGTGAAGCCTTTTCATATAAGAACTTGCCGTTTCTTTGCAGGTCTGCACCCGCTTATCAACAAGTTATTTCACATACCCGGTTATCGTTGCAAATAAAGGGGGAAAGGGGTTTAATCCCGCCATATGACGCAATTTTGAACCGAAGAGATTTTTCATGGCCTCCGCAATCGACCCTTCCGCTCCGTGGCTCGTCACCGAGCCTGAAATTATGGAAATGGACCAATATCTGAGCAGCGCCAACGCGCCGGATCTCGAAGAGGACGCGCGCCTGTGCATCGCCAGCGGCGCGCGGGACATGGTGTTCGACTGCGCGCGGCTCGGCTATCTGACGGGCGCGGGCGCGCGCGCGTTCCTGGCCGTCGCGCGCATGATGGGCGAAGCGGGCGGCAAACTTGCCATTCGCAATCTGAACGGCCAGCCGCGCGATTTGTTTCTGGCGTGCGGGCTGGATGCTTGCGTGGCGCTTGACGGCGCGGCTGCCTCTTCGTCCTCCGGCATTCGCGCCGCCTGATCTCTTCCTTATTACCAAAGGTTTCCCATGTTCCCCGTTTCCGTCGCCGTGACCGCCCTGCCCCATGCCGAAGGTTTGGATTTGCCCGCCTATGCCACCGAACATGCGGCAGGCATGGATTTATGCGCGGCGGTAAAAGACGACGTCACGCTTGCGCCGGGTCAGCGCATGTTGATCCCGACCGGATTGTCGATTGCGCTGCCCGCGGGATATGAGGCGCAGGTAAGGCCGCGCTCCGGCCTCGCGCTCAAACACGGCATCACGGTTTTGAACAGTCCCGGCACCATCGACGCCGATTATCGCGGCGAAGTCGGGGTGATCCTCGCCAATCTCGGCACGGAAAATTTCACCGTCACGCGCGGTATGCGCATCGCGCAAATGGTCGTGGCCGAATATAGCCGCGTGACATGGGCGCAAGCCGAAACGCTTTCCGAAACCGCGCGCGGCGCAGGCGGGTTTGGTTCGACTGGCATTAAAGCTAAAGCCTAATTCTTATCGAACAATGCAGCCAATTGTTCCGTCATCACGGGCGCGAGCTGTTCCGTATCGGCAATCGTGACCGCGCGGCGGTAATAGCGCGTGACATCGTGCCCGATGCCGATAGCGGCGAGTTCGATATCGCTGTGATTTTCGATCCAGCCGATCACGGCGCGCAAATGCTGTTCGAGATAATTGCCGGGATTGACCGAAAGCGTGGAATCGTCGACCGGCGCGCCGTCGGAAATCACCATTAAAATTTTGCGCTGCTCGGGCCGCAGCATGAGCCGGTCGAAGGCCCACATCAGCGCCTCGCCGTCGATATTTTCCTTCAACAACCCTTCGCGCAGCATGAGGCCGAGATTTTTGCGCGCATGCCGCCACGGCTGGTCGGCGCTTTTATAAACGATGTGGCGCAGG
>JAGWKW010000088.1 GCA_028865155.1 Alphaproteobacteria bacterium | reverse complement strand
TACGGCTATTATGACGATTTCCATCACGGCACGGTCGGAAAGATCATTGCCAAGTAAAAGGGAGGACTATGCTCGCCACTGCGCTAATCGTTTTTCGTGAAGTCCTTGAAGCCGCGCTGATCGTTACGATCATCATGGCCGCGACGCGCGGCGTGCGCATGCGCGGAGTATGGATTTCGCTCGGCATAGCGGGTGGCGTGGCGGGCGCGGCGACGGTCGCGGCATTCATGTCCTTTATCGCGAACGGGTTCAACGGCGCGGGGCAGGATATCGTCGATGCGGGCATCCTGTTTCTGGCGGTTGCACTGATTTGCTGGCATATCGTGTGGATGAACAGCCATGGGCGCGAAATCGCCGCGCAAATGCGCGAGGTCGGCGAAAATATCAGCGAAGGCAAAAAGCACATGTCGGTGCTGGCCGTCGTGGTTGGCCTGGCCGTCATGCGCGAAGGTTCGGAAATCGTCCTGATGCTGCAGGGGTTGTGGGCGGGCAGCGGGGGCGCTACGGCGACGATGATGCTTGGCGCGGCGTTGGGCCTGCTTGGCGGAGTCGCCACAGGCACGCTGATGTATTTGGGGTTGCTCGCTTTGCCGCTCGCGCGCGTGTTTTCCCTGACCAACGGGCTTTTGATGCTGATTGCGGCGGGCATGGCGGCGCACGGCGCGAATTTCCTGGTGCAGGCGGATCTGGTTCCGTCCCTCGGCACGCAATTGTGGAACAGCAGTTCAATCATTTCCGATCACAGCGCGCTCGGCCAGGTTCTGGCGGCCCTGATCGGCTATGTCGCGCGGCCGAGCGGAATTGAAATCGCCTTCTACCTTGCCACTGTTGCCAGCGTGTTGCTGTTTATGCGCTTAAGCCGCCGGGCGGCCTGCCGGGCGGGTAAATAACCACGTTCCTATAAAGGCGCCCCCTTAAAGATATTCGTCGGCGCCCCAAGATCGGCTTTCCGCTGAAACGGCGGCAAGCCGATGTAACGCCTTGTGCAAGGAGCGGAGATCAAATAAAAGACGCGGATGCTAAAGGTACAAAATCTTGCCTGCCGCCGCACAAGGCGTGTCGTTTTCCGTGAAATCGAGCTTGAAGCCGAACCGGGCATGGTCTGGCTTGTGACCGGCCCGAACGGCAGCGGCAAGTCGAGCCTGTTGCGCGTCCTGGCCGGAATTCTCGGTCCGATGGAAGGCAAGGTAACTTGGCAAGGCGAAGCCATCGATGCCGACCCGGCTGCGCATCGCGCGCGGATACACTATATAGGCCATGTCGATGCCCTTAAGAGCGCATTGACGGTGCGCGAAACTTTGGCTTATTGGCGCGCGCTGCATGGCGGCCCGTCCGTGGAGGACGAACAATGCCTCGGCCCGGTTGGGCTTGCGAAACTGGCCGACCGGCCGGTCCAGAATCTTTCCGCCGGACAGAAAAAGCGGCTCAGCCTCGCGCGGCTTGCGCTGCATGATGCGCCGTTATGGCTGCTCGACGAGCCTTTGACGTCGCTCGATGCGGCAGGGCGCGGGATGCTCGGCAAAATGATCGATGCGCATGCCGCAAAAGGAGGCATCGTTATCGCCGCGACGCATGACCCATTCGACCTGAAAGGCGCGCAGTTTCTGAAGATGGAGGCTGGGCGGTGACGAATATTCTTACGCTTCTGTATCACGAGCTAAGGTTGCAAATCCGCCAGTCGGCCGAATGGGCGTCGCTTGTTCTTTTCTTCATCATCGTCATCGTTCTGACGCCGTTCGCGCTGGGCCCCGACCCGGCGATTTTAAGCCGGCTTGCGCCCGGGCTTATCTGGATCGCGGCACTGTTGATGAGCCTTCTGTCGATCGACCGGCTGTTCGTGCAGGATGCGCGCGACGGAACGCTCGACATGCTGCTGACATCGCCGGTGCCGCTCGAACTGCTGGCCTTCGTCAAGGTCTTCGCGCAAATCCTCGCCATGCTCGGCGCGCTGGTCGTGATCGTGTTTCCCGCCGCGCTTTTGCTAGGGCTGAAGGCGAGCGTGCTGCCGGCGCTGATCGCGACCTTTTTTCTCGGCATTCCGACTCTGGGGTTGCTGGGCGGCATCGCGGGCGCGATCACGATAGGGCTTGCGCGCAACGCCGCGCTGATCACTTTGCTGCTCGCGCCGCTTTTTATTCCCGTGCTGATTTTCGCTGTGTCGGCTTGCGACGCGGCTTCGATGGGCGCGCCGTATGCGCAGCCGTTACTTTTCATGGCAGCGATCGAGGCGTTGCTTTTATCGGCGGCCCCGTTCATCATCGCGGCCGCACTTCGCGGAGGGCAAGGATGAAAATGATGTGGAAGCTTATAAGCCCGCCGGCCTTCAACCGGTTCGCCGACAAGGCGTTGCCTTTATGCGCGGGGGGCGCCGTTCTGGCTTTCGCCATCGGGCTTTACTATGCCCTTTTCAATTCGCCGCCCGACTATCAGCAAGGCGAAACCGTGCGCATCATGTATATCCATGTTCCATCCGCCATGATCGGTATGGGGATATATGTCGCCATGGCTGCGGTTGCCGCCATAGGCTTCGTGTCCAACCCGGCGATGGCGGATATTTTCTGCGTCGCCGCCGCGCCTGTCGGCGCAGTGTTCGTCGCTTTATGCCTTGTCACCGGAAGCCTGTGGGGCGAACCGACATGGGGCACGTGGTGGGTCTGGGACGCGCGGCTGACGAGCGTGCTGATTCTGTTCTTCCTTTATTGCGGCTACATGGCATTGCGCCATTCCTTCGATGACGATTTTCGCGGCAGCAGGGCAGGGGCGATCTTGCTTCTGGTCGGTGCCGTCAATATCCCGATCATCAAATTTTCGGTGAAGTGGTGGCACACGCTGCATCAGGGCGAAACTTTTTTCCGCCCCGGCGGCCCGTCGATCGCGGATTCGATGCTGCGGCCTTTGTTGATCATGGCGCTGGGCTTCTGTTTCTACGCCGCCCTCCTCGTTATGCTGCGCATGAAAACGGAATTGCTGGCGCGGAGAATCGAACGCGCGCGCGACGAAGAATAATCTTAAACGTGCCCCGCCTTTTTCAACTCGTCCTTGACTTCAGGCGGCATATATTTGGCGTCGTGCTTGGCGAGCAGAACGCTGGCCTGAAAAACGCCTGACTTGCCTACTTTCCCTTCGACGATAACGCCTTGGCCTGCACGGAAAAGATCGGGCACAACGCCCTCGTAATGAACGGCGATTTCGTTTTTCAGATCCGTGATTTTGAAATCGAGCGAGATGCCGTTGCGGACGACGCTGCCTTTTTCGACCAAGCCGCCGAGCCGGAAAGAGCGGCCGCTGTTTTTTTCAGGATATGCGCCGGTTACGACCTGGGTTGGTGTGCGGAAATAAGACAGGTTGTTGCCGAGCGCTTTGGCGGTCAAAAAAGTCGCAAGCCCGGCGCCGGCCAGGAGAATCAGCACGACAGAAAGACGGGTCCGTTTAGGCGTCATGGGATCTGGTTTCCAGTTTTTCCCATTCTTTTTTCCGGCGATGATACGCCGTTATGGAAAAGACGCCGATCAGAAAAAGGGCGGCTGCCGCTATGGTATAGGCGGCAAGCACATAATCGGCATGGGGGTGATGAATCCATGGGAACATGGAAAGCGTTTCTAGTTTCTTTTTTCCCGCTTGAGAAGCATAAAAAAGTCGCCATTGCCTGCAGGCGGTTGTCATATAGGGGAAAACAAAGAATACCTATGTACCTCTCATTGTTGCAGTCATGTGACAGTGCCCGACAGTTTCGGCGGAAGCAGCCAAGAGGTTTGACAGTCTTGACATGAATCAAGAAAGATTGTGCGTCCTTCGGGATAAATGGTTCTGCTTCGCGAGTTCAGAGTCTCAAAATAAAGGCTCGGGCTTGGCAAGCTGGTTTTTCCCTCGTCTCACCAACCATAGGAAGCGCAGACATGTCTCGCAAAACCCCCCACTCTCTGAAAAAAATCGGATACACCGTTGCCGCCATTATGGGAGGCTTTTTAGTATCGCCGGGGGTTGCGCATGCCGTTCCCAGTTTTGCGACGCAGACCGGCCAGCCTTGCGCAGCATGCCATGTCGGCGCGTTCGGCCCGCAGCTCACGCCTTTCGGCCGCGACTTCAAGCTCAACGGTTACACGATGACCGATGGGAACAAGCATGGCCTGCCAGTATCTTTGATGCTGCAATCGTCTTTTACGAACACCAAGAAAGACAATTCGTCGCCGACTCACGGTTTCGGCCCCAACAACAATTTCTCGCTCGACCAGATTTCGGCTTTCTATGCCGGCGCTTTGACCGAGCATGCCGGGGCGTTTATCCAGGCGACTTATGACGGCGTCGCCAACTCCTTCGCGTGGGATAACGCCGATATACGCTATGCGCACCCGTTCACGATCGCAGGACAGGATGTCGTTGCGGGCGTGTCGCTGAACAATACGCCGACGGTTCAGGATTTGTGGAATACGACTCCCGCATGGGGCTTCCCCTATTCCTCTTCTGCGTTGGCGAACACGCCTTCGGCGTCGCCGCTGATCGGCAGCGACGGCCTGAATCAGCAGGTTCTGGGAACGACTGCCTATGCCGACATCGACGGCATGGTTTATGTCGAAGGCGGCGCCTATCACGGGCTGAGCGGGAACATCCGCAATACGCTTGGGGAAGGCATCAACGGAACCAATACCTATCAAGGCCTTATCCCATACTGGCGCGTCGCCTTGCAGCATGATTTCAACGACGCCCATTATTTCGAAATCGGCACCTACGGCCTGACGGCCAATGTGTATCCCAGCGGCGTGACGTCGGGCGGAACGGATCATTATGTCGACAATGCGGTGGACGCGACCTATCAGTGGCACGCCGATCCCGACAACTTCGTGTCGGCGCATATGAGCTATATGCATGAGGACAGAAATCTTAAGGCTACTCTTGCCGGGTCGGCCAACACGGATCAATACCTCAACCAGTTCAAGGCCGACGTGTCGTACAGCTACAAGAACACTTGGACGCCGTCTCTCCAATATTTCAAGACGACGGGCAGCGCCGACGCTGTCGACAGCCTGTCCAGCCCGAACAGCGAAGGGTTCACGGCCGAGCTGGCCTATGTTCCCTTCGGCAAAGCCGATTCGCCGATGCCTTGGTTCAATGGCCGGGTCGCCTTGCAATACACGGGTTATACGCAGTATAATGGTACATCAACCAATGCTTCGGATAACAATACCGTGTTCCTCAACCTTTGGCTGACGCTTGATCCTGTCGCGCCATTCTACGAAGGTAAGTAATAGTCGTTTATTCTGTTGTCCGGCGGATCAGAACAAGGTTTTCTTCAGGAAGCTGCGTTCTGGTCCGCTTTGTTCCCCACCCTCTATTGACTGGAAAATCGCATGAAAAAATACGCCTTTCTTGCAGCCATGGTTGCAGCGTCCATAACCGCCGGGCACGCGCAAGCGGCCGCGCTTGTCGGCAATGTTTCCAACGGGCATGCAGTGTTCGAGCAGACCTGTCATCTCTGCCATTCTCTGGATCATAACAAGATCGGCCCCGTCCTCGACGGCGTGTATGGCCGCAAGGCCGGAACGGCGGCAGGGTTCAATTACTCACCGGGAGTCAAGTCTTCCAAGATCGTATGGAACGACGAGACGCTCGACAAATGGCTGTCAGGGCCTAGCCAGCTCATCCCTGGTGCGCGCATGACGATCAGAGTCACCGATCCGCAGAAGCGGGCCGATGTTATCGCGTATCTCAAGAGCCTGGGCGCCAAGAAGTAAGTTGCGGCCGCTTGGCGGCCGGGTGGGGGAATGATGGAATCGTCGAAAGATCAAGAAGGTTGCGGCTGCCAGTGCGCTTGTGCCGGGGGAAAAGAAAGTAAGGGCGGCGGAACCCGCCGGACTTTCCTCACCTATGCAGCGAGTACTCTTGGGGTCGTCGGGGCGGCGGCTGTCGCTTGGCCCTTGATAGAT
>JAGWKW010000087.1 GCA_028865155.1 Alphaproteobacteria bacterium | reverse complement strand
GCGGCAGATGGGTTTTGCGACCAAATCGAGCTTTATGGGGGCCTGTCTCAGGGGTACAAGTAAAGCTCAATGCCACTGATGACCGCCCACAGGGCTAAAGCGGCCAAAACCGCCGCCGTGACGCGGTTCATGGCGATGATGCGGTTTTCGGTAAAATGGCCACGCAATAGGCCGACCCCGCCCGACAGCAGCACCCACCACAGGGCCGAGCCTGCGAAAATACCGCCGATCATCATATCGGCCTCGACGGCCTTGGTGATGTCGGCGAAAGTCGCCACCACCGCGAGCGTACCGAACAGGGTCAAGGGGTTGGTCAAGGTGATGATGAAACCGCTGAGCAGCGCGCGCGAGGATTTAAGAACGCTTTGTTCCTGCGCCAAATGAAGGAACTTTTCGACCGCCGCGCTTGGATGCGGCGGCTTGGGGTGATCGCGCCAGGTATGCGCCGCCGTGGCGAGGACGATCAACCCGCCGACCAGACGAATCGTTGCTTCGTAATGATGGATGAAGTCCAAAATTGCGGTGACGCCCCAGACGGCAATCGCGCCAAAAATCGCATCGGCAATGGCCGCGCCGAGCCCAGTGGCAAGGCCGTTGACCGTGCCTTTTTGCAACGTGCGGCGGATGCATAACAGGCCGACAGGCCCGACGGGCGCGGCGATGACCAGCCCCAGAACCAAACCCCGGTACAAAACGCCCATTTCTTCGAGCAACGCGATTCTCCTTTGCCTTGCGGTTATCGCAAAGCGGGGAGAATTAGGCAACCCGCCGGGGAAGAAAATCGGCGGGGCGGATGGATCAGGCGACGGGCAAAGAAAGGCCGGAAGCTTCGAGCTGGCCGGCAAGCTGCGCCTTGAGCCGCGCAAGTCCTGCGTCATTCTGCGCTTCGGCGCGCGCGACAAGGACTGCCTGCGTGTTCGACGCACGCAAAAGCCACCAGCCGTCGTCGGTCAGCACGCGCACGCCATCGGTGTCGTTGACGTTTGCGTTCAGCATGTGCAGCCGCGCCTTGACTTCGTCCACCACCGCGAATTTGCGCGCCTCCTCGACCGGGAAGCGTAATTCGGGAGTGTTGACCACGGCGGGCAATTCGTCGCGAAACGCGGCCAGCGATTTTCCCGACGCGCCGATCAACGATATAAGCCGCACGGCGGCATAGATCGCATCATCGTAACCGTAATATTTATCGGCGAAAAAGACATGGCCCGACATTTCGCCCGCAAGCGGCGCGTTGGTTTCGGCCATTTTGACCTTGATCAGCGAATGGCCGGTTTTGCCCATGACCGGCTTGCCGCCAAGCTGCGCGATGCGGTCGAACAGCACCTGCGACGCTTTGACGTCGGCGATGACGGACGCGCCGGGATGGGTCTTGAGGACTTCCGTGGCATAGACGGCAAGCAGCTGGTCGCCCGCGACGATACGGCCATGTTCGTCTACCGCGCCGATGCGATCGGCGTCGCCGTCGAAAGCGATGCCAAAATCGGCTTTCTGTTCCGCTACCGCGCGCCGCAAATCTTCAAGATTATGCGGTTCGGTCGGGTCGGGATGATGGTTCGGGAAACGTCCGTCGATGTCGGCGAAAAGCAGCGTATGCTTGCCGGGCAGTTTTTCCACAAGCCGCTTGACGACATCCCCCGCCGCGCCGTTGCCGCAGTCCCAGACGACATTGAGCGGTTTGCCGTTCTGATAATCCTGCAAAAGCCGTGTAATGTAAGCATCCATGATGTCCGTGGTCGAAACGCTGCCCACGCCGGTCATGTAATCGTCCATCGCCGCCATCGCGGCGAGTTTCTTGATCGCCGCGCCATAGATAGGCCCGCCGCCGGGAAGATTTTTGGCCAGCAGCATTTTGAACCCGTTCTGATCGGCCGGGTTGTGCGAACCCGTGACCATAATTCCGGCATCGGCCTTGGTATGGGCGGCAGCGAAATACAGCATCGGCGTCGGGCCGAGGCCGATACATTCGACAGAGGCACCGGTTGAAACCAGCCCTTCGATCAGCGCGGCTTCGAACATCGGCGAATGGGTGCGCCCGTCATAGCCGACGACGACGCGCCTGCCCCCTGCGCGCACAACCATCGTGCCGAAGGCACGGCCAAGCGCGCGCGCATCGTCGATATGCAGCGTTTTGCCCACGATGCCGCGGATGTCGTATTCGCGGATAATGGTCGGGTCGAAATGGTGGGGCATATCCTGAATCCTTGCCTGAGCGACTGCTGACATCATGGGGGCTCCTTTTCCATATAAGCGGGAAGGGGCGAGAGTTAAAGCGGAATGAGGCTTTTTCATGCCCATAGCGGGGCAAAAAAGTTTTACGGTTCTTTTCCTTCACAAAATCCTGTAAGAAATTATCCATGAGCGCACCCATTGCCAATCTCCCGGCCCTGCGCGGCGAAGGCAACCTCGCCGTCTATTTGCGCGAGATCCGGAAATTTCCCGTCCTCGAAGCGAACGAGGAATTCATGCTGGCCAAATCGTGGAAAGAACATGGCGACCTGGAAGCCGCGCACAAACTTGTGACAAGCCATTTGCGTCTGGTCGCGAAAATCGCGATGGGCTATCGCGGCTATGGCTTGCCGCTTTCCGACCTGATCGCCGAAGGAAATATCGGCATGATGCAGGCGGTCAAGCGTTTCGACCCCGACCGCGGCTTTCGGCTTTCGACCTATGCGATGTGGTGGATTCGCGCCGCGATTCAGGAATATATTCTGCATTCGTGGTCGCTGGTCAAAATCGGCACCACCGCTGCGCAGAAAAAGCTGTTCTTCAATTTGCGCCGCCTGAAAGGCGAGATGAAGGCCATTGACGAAGGCGATTTGTCGAGCGAGCAAGTCAAGGAAATTGCACAACGCCTCGAAGTTCCCGAAGAGGAAGTCGTCAATATGAACCGCCGCATGACCGGCGGCGATCAGTCGTTGAATGCGCCGATCAATAAAGACGGCGAAGGCGGCGGCGAATGGCAGGACTGGCTGGTCGACCAGACCGAAGCCGCCGACACGAGGCTTGGCGCGCGCGAAGAGTTGCATAACCGCCAGAGGTTACTGGCACAGGCAATGGAAGGGCTGCAGCCGCGCGAGCGCGAGATTATCGTCGCCCGCCGCCTGTCGGAAAACCCCGCGACGCTGGAAGATTTATCGCAGAAGTTCGGCGTAAGCCGCGAGCGCGTGCGGCAGATCGAAGTGCGTGCATTCGAAAAGCTTCAGCACAATATCAAGCGCGAAGCCGAGCGCGAAGGCTTGCTGCCGCCACCGTAGGAACGCCATGAGAAAAGAGCGCCTCGAAGCCTTCAGTGACGGCGTTATCGCCATCATCATCACGATCATGGTTTTGGGGCTGAAACCGCCCGTCAGCGCGTCGTGGGCGGGGCTGCGGGGCGGCATCATGCCGGAATTCGTCAGCTATATTCTGAGCTTCGTTTATGTCGCTATCTACTGGAACAACCATCATCATCTGCTGCATACGGTTCAGCGCATCAATGGCAAGATGTTGTGGGCCAACATGCATCTTCTGTTCTGGCTGTCGTTGATCCCGTTCACGACGGCCTGGGTACGGCAAAGTTTTTTCGCCGCGACGCCGACCGCGCTTTACGGCGTCGTTCTTTTTCTATGCGCCACCGCTTATTTCCTTCTACAGAAAACGATTCTCGACGCGCAGGGCAAGGATTCCCTGCTGCAAAAAGCGTTGGGCCGCGACGTTAAAGGCAAAGCCTCGGCCATTCTTTATGCGACGGGCGTCGTGCTGGCGTTCCGTTCGCCCCTGGTTTCCAACCTTATTTATGCCGTGGTCGCGGCGATGTGGCTTGTGCCCGACCGGCGTATCGAGAAAATACTGTGACTTCTTTTTCCATTCGCCCGGCGACAGAATCGGAAAGCCAACAAATCAAAAGATTGGTCGAAAAATCCGGGCGCTGGACGGATTATTGGGATAGCGGTCTTTTGCTGGCTTTGTTCGACGCAGATACCGACCTGACTGGCTGGGCGCGCCACTGGCCAACGCCGCAAGGCCGCCACGGCATCATGAGCGTGACGATCGACGAACGCTATCGCGGCAAAAAGCTTGGTCTTGTCCTTATTTCGAACCTTGTGGCATCGCTGCCTGAAGTAGACAGGTGGCATCTCGACTGTGCGCCGAACCTTGCGTTCTATTATGCGCGACTCGGTTTTAGAGCTGTGCCGCGGACGGAATGCCCGGAAATGTTCGCGCCCAACGACCCTGTCGACCAGCTTTGCATGGCCTGTTCCCAAGTAGATTTCAGGCCTTTTGCGCTTTATCGAGCGCCTTGATCAGCGCCTGCATGTCTTTCGGCAGTTGGGATGCAAATTCGACCATCTTTCCCGTGCGTGGATGAACGAATTGCAGCGCCGTAGCATGTAATGCTTGTCGTGGAAATTTCTGTAAAACTTCGAGCGTTTTTTTGCCTGCGCCGCGGCGGCCATAGACGGGATCGCCGATGACCGGATGCTTGATATGCGCGAGGTGGACGCGGATTTGATGGGTGCGGCCGGACGCAAGTTTGCATTCAACCAGCGACGCGATGCCGTAATCCACGACCACCTTGTAATGCGTCAGGGCCGGGCGGCCTTTGCCCGTCACGGCCATTTTTTTTCTGTCTTTCGTACTGCGCCCAATCGGCGCGTCGATGCTGCCCGTGGGCGGGGTTGGAACGCCCCAGACCAAGGCTTGATAAGTGCGGCTTAAACTCCGGTCGGCGAATTGCGCGGCCAGCGCCTGATGCGCGGCGTCGTTTTTGGCGACGACCATCAAACCGCTGGTATCCTTATCGAGCCGGTGGACGATGCCGGGCCGCGCCACGCCACCTATGCCGGATAGCGTGTCGCCACAATGGGCGAGTAGCGCGTTGACCAGCGTTTTATCGCGATTGCCCGGCGCGGGATGCACAACAAGCCCGGCTTGCTTGTCGATGACGATGACGGATTTGTCTTCATGGATGATTTTCAAATTCATCGCCTGCGCTTCTGGCTCAGCTCTTTCAGGCGGCGGCAATTCAAGCCTATAAGTTTCGCCGTTTTTGACCTTGCGCTTCGCGCTGTCCACTACCGCGCCGTTCAGGCTCAACCGGCCTTCGGCCAACAGTGTCTGCACGCGCGCGCGCGACAGGCCAGGTTCATGCGCAGATGCCAGCGCAGCAACGGCCTTATCCACGCGCTGATTGTCGAGATCGGGCGTTACGGTCAGAAGCAGCGCACGCGCCGTCATTTCGGCATCATCATTTTGGAAGGGTTGGCGGCTGATCGACGCGGTATTGCTGGGCGAATTGCGCGGCCATTTTCTTCAGCACGCTATCGACCAAGCCGGCATGGGTCGTCTGGCTGCCGACTGCCATCGTGCTTTGCCTCCAATAGACGACGGTAACGCTGCGCAACGTCGTCACGGGCGGGATTTGAGCATTAACGCGGTTTTGAGCCGTCAGCGAAATCCACGATGTGCAGTTGAGTTCGTCGTCGGCCCGTGAGTAGACGAGAGGAACAAGGTCGATGCGCGCGACGCCGAGCGGCGGCGGCCCGGCTTCGGCGGCAGGGATGGCGGGAACGCCGGTGCCCTCCAGCGCAGCGGCCAAGGTTTTCGTGATGTGATGCTCTGACAGGCCGCAGGTGTCGGCGGCCTTGGCATCGGGCAGCCGCGCAGGTTCGATAATGACCTGCTTGACGCCGTAAAGTTCAGGCGCGGCGCCTTGGGCATAGGTGATTGAGGGCAGCAAAAGAACCGCAAAAGTCAGGCAAGCAAGAAGTCTGCGTTTCATGGCATTATTCCCTTTGTCTGGCCGTAAGGCTCAAATTGCGTTTTGCGATAAAACAGAAAGCCCGCCTTGTTGCCAAGATAAGATTCGACGATACGCGCGACAGTGCCGTCACGGTCCATATCATTGAGAACGACATTGAACATGTCACGCAGCGCGAATTCACCCTGATTG
>JAGWKW010000086.1 GCA_028865155.1 Alphaproteobacteria bacterium | reverse complement strand
ATCCGCCCGACAGGCTAAGAGATTAACCCATACCGCACAAGAACTAAGTTATGGGATATTACGCGATGCCCGTTTCCCGTCCGCTTGAAATCGCCGGCTTTCTGGAACGGCACGGCTGGGGAAATGCGGACGCGCAAGCGTTGCCCGGCGATTTTTCGCCGCGCCGTTATGCATGGCTGGCCAAACCCGGCGGCGGCACGGCCATTTTGATGGATGCCGACATTGGCCAGAAGACCCCGGCCTTTGTCGCGCTGGCGGGAATTTTGCGCGCGCATGGCCTCGATGCGCCAGAAATTTACGCCGCCGAGGCCGCGCGGGGGCTGGTTCTGATGCAGGATTTCGGAAACCGCACTGTCGGCGCGGCGATCGACGCGGGCGAGGATGCGGAGCCTTATTTGCTGCGCGCGGCGGATGGGCTTGCGAAACTGCATGGTTCTTTTGCCCCGGCCGATGTAACGGGTTTGGATTTGCCGCTTTTCGATGCCGCGCTGTTCGCACAACAGGCCGAATTGTTCCTCGACGCATGGCTGCCTTTCGCAAAAAAACGTGACGCGACGGAAAACGAACGCGCGGATTTCCGCGATACGTGGCTGGCCGTGTTGCGGCCCTTCGACAAAATGCCGCGTAGCCTTTTGCTGCGCGATTTCATGCCCGACAATTTGATGGATGTGCCGGACGGGCGGCTTGGCGTCCTCGATTTTCAGGATGCGGGGATCGGCCCTGTTGCTTATGACATCGCGTCTTTATGCGAGGAGGTACGGCGCGACGGCATGTTCGCGCGCCTGCCTGTTGTGATCGGGCATTATATAGAGCAAGCGCAAAGCCCGGTGGCGCAGAATGATTTGTTGCGCGCCTGCACGGTTTTTTCCGCGCAACGGCATACGCGCATTCTGGGCATCGTCGCGCAGCTTGCGCTGCGGCAGGGGCGGCGGGATAAATTGGCCTACGTGCCGCGCATTCAAAACCACCTGCGCCGCGTAATGGCCGAACCTTGCCTCGCGCCCGTGCGCGCATGGATGGAGGGCATTGATGGTTTGTGAGCTTTCCCCCACCGCGATGGTTCTGGCTGCGGGCCTTGGCACGCGCATGAGGCCGTTGACGCTGACAAAGCCGAAGCCGTTGCAGATGGTCGGCGGCAAAACGATGCTCGACCACGCGCTCGACAGGCTTGTCGAGGCCGGGATTAAACGCGCCGTCGTCAATGCGTTTTATCTTGCCGAGCAGATCGAGGCGCATTTGCAAAACCGCCGCGATATGGAGATTGTGATTTCGCGCGAGACGGAATTGCTCGACACCGGCGGCGGCATTGCCAACGTTTTGCATGAATTCGGCGGCAAGCCGTTTTTCGCGCTGAATGCGGATTTGCCGTGGATGGACGGCAGTACGCCAAGCCTGACGCGAATGAAAGAGGCATGGAACCCGGATGTCATGGACGCGCTGTTGCTGCTGATGCCGACCGGCAAGGCGCATGGGTTCGATCCGGCCAGGGGCGATTTCATGCTGGAAAAAGGTGGCCGCGTCTGGCGCAAGACCTTGCCGCCGCCGCGCCCCTTTGTTTGGATCGGCGCGCAGATTCTGAAGCCGGAATTGTTCGCGAACCCGCCGGGGAGAATTTTCTCCAACAATGAAATCTGGAACGCGGCGGAAAGCCGGAACCGGCTTTATGGCGTCGAACATGGCGGAACCTGTTTTCATGTCGGCACGCCTGAGGATTTGCGGCGCGCGAATGACCTTCTTGTATCAGGACAAGGATGGGGTGCGTGAAGAATGTCTTCACCATAGAGCCGCATGTGCCGTTTCCGGATACGCTCGCGGCGGAGCTGTGGCGACGCAACGACGGCGACGGGTTTCGTTTGTCGCAAACGCTTGTGCTACTGCCGACGCGGCGCGCGTGCCGGAATTTAGGTGAAAGCTTCGCGCGCATCGCAAAAGGCAAGCCGGTGTTGTTGCCCGATATGCGGCCCTTGGGCGATGTCGACGAAGACGAAATTACTTTTGCCGAAGAAGGCAGCTTCGACCTTCCGCCTGCCATTGCGCCGTTGAAACGGCTGATGCTTCTGACGCAACAGGTGCAAATGCGCGATCCGTCTTTGTCCTGCGATCAGGCGGCGCAGGGCGCGATTGCGCTGGCGCGTTTTCTTGATCAGGTTCAGATCGAGCAATGCGATTTGGAAAAATTGCCGACGCTCGTGCAAAATCGCGAGTTGGCCGAGCATTGGCAGCAGACGCTGCGCTTTCTTGAAATCGTCACGGCGCATTGGCCGTCGATTCTGGCCGGGCATGGGCTGATCGATCCCGCCGAACGGCGCAACAGCGCCATGAAAGCGCAGGCCGATGTCTGGCGCAAGAACCCGCCGACGCGCGCCATTATTGCCGCCGGTTCGACCGGGTCGGTTCCGGCGACGGCGGAACTGCTTAACGTCATCGCGGGTTTGCCGCAGGGCGCGGTTGTCCTGCCCGGCCTCGACCGCGCGATGGAAGAAGATGCCTGGCAGAAAATTTCCGACGCGCATCCGCAGCATGCGATGAAGAAGCTGCTCGATAAAATGAAGGTTGCGCGCCGCGATGTGCAGGATTGGGGTGCGGCGCGGGAACCGTCTCCGCGCGCGCGGTTGATCAACGAGACGATGCGCCCCGCCGATTTGACCGAAGCGTGGCGCGAGTTGCGCGGCACACTCGACCCCGCCGGGGTTCGCGGATTGACGCGGTTGACGCTCGACCATCCGCAGGAAGAAGCGCAAGTGATCGCGTTGCGATTGCGCGCGGCGCTGGAAACGCCCGATGCGACCGCCGCTTTGGTCACGGCCGATCGCGGGCTGGCGCAGCGCGTCGCGTCGCTGCTGCGGCGATGGGATATCGAGATCGACGATTCCGGCGGCGCGCCTTTGTCGTCGCAGCTGCAGGGCGCGTTTTTGAATTTGGTTCTTGCGGCGGCCGCGCCGCACGCGGGCGCGGTCGATTTGCTTGCGCTGCTGAAACATCCGTTCGCGGCGTGCGGGCAGCATCCCGCCGCCTGCCGCGCTTTTGCGCGCGAGGCCGAAATCCGCGTCCGTAAAGGACAGGCTGAAAATTTTGCCGCGCTGAAAAAACTTCTGCGCCCGTTGACGGATGCATGGCGCGACCATGTGCCGTTGGCGCAAAGGCTCGCGCTGCATATCGAAGTTGCGGAGGCTGTCGCCGCGTCGGATGCCGAAAGTGGCGCGCAACGGTTGTGGCGCGGCGACAAAGGCGCGGATGCCGCCGCATGGCTGGACGAATGGCGCGAAAGCGCGAATGAATTTCCGCCGCTCGACGGCGGCGATTACAAGGCTTTGTTCGGCGCGCTGGCGTCCGCCAAAACAATGCGGACGCGGCGCGCGGCGCATCCGCGGCTTTCTATCCTCGGCCCGCTCGAAGCGCGTTTGCTGTCGGCGGACATTGTCATTCTTGGCGGCATGAACGAAGGCGCGTGGCCGCCCGACGCCGGTTTCGACCCGTGGATGTCGCGCCCGATGCGCGCTGATTTCGGATTGCCCGCGCCCGAATTCCGCATCGGCCTTTCGGCGCATGATTTTGCGCAACTCGCCTGTGCCAAGGATGTCATGCTGACGCGATCCGCGCGCGACGGCGGCGCGCCGACGGTACCGTCGCGTTTCCTGTTGCAGATCGACGCGGTTTTGCGCGCGGCGGGGTTGAGCGACGACAAGCACGACGCGCTTGCACCCGCCGAACCGTGGCGCGCATGGGCGCAAATGCTGGACAGGCCGGAGCATATCGAAGCCTGCGACCGACCGCGCCCCTGCCCGCCCATCGCGGCGCGGCCGCGCGCGTTGTCCGTTACCGAGATCGGCACATGGCTGCGCAACCCCTATGCCATTTACGCAAAACATGTGTTGGGTTTGCGCAAGCTTGACGAGCTGGACGCCGAACTCGACGCGTCCGACCGCGGCACGATGATCCATGAAGCACTGGAAAAATTTATCGATACGTATCGCGGCACATTGCCCGACGATGCCGAAAACAAATTGCTGGAGATCGGGCGCGGCGTGTTTGCCCAGGCGCATGACGATCCGCGCGTACAGGCTTTCTGGTGGGCGCGTTTTGCCGACATCGCCGCGTGGTTCGTCGCGCAGGAACGCGCGCATCGCGCGGCGGGAGGCGCGCCGTTCGCGCCCGAAAGCGAGGGACGGATTGTCATCGACGGGTTTACGCTGAAAGGCCGCGCGGATCGCATCGACCGGATGGCGGACGGTTCCTTGCGCATCGTCGATTACAAAACCGGTTCGACGCCGACCAGGCCGCAAGTCGCGTCGGGCATCGAGCCGCAACTGCCTTTGCTCGCGCTGATTGCGGAACGAGGCGGGTTCAAGGATGTGGATGCCGCCTGCGGCGCGCTGGAATATTGGAGCCTGAAAGGCGGGCGCGGCGGCTGTAAAGTCACGCGCTTCGACGAGGAAATTGCCGCGCTGACGGAACAGGCCGAACGCGGGTTGAAGGGGTTGATCGCCGCCTTCGCCGATCCTGCCACGGTTTACGAAGCCGCGCCGCGCCCGCGTTTGCAGCCGAAATACGACGATTACGCGCATCTGGCACGGTTTCAGGAATGGGGCCGCATCGCGGCGGAGGGCGACGAATGACCGCCGCGCGCCGCAAAACCGCAACCGCATCGCCGACGCCGCGCGACAATCAGCTGCGCGCATCGAACCCCGGCGATTCCGTCTGGGTCAACGCGTCGGCGGGTTCCGGCAAGACGACCGTTTTGACCAAACGCGTGACGCGGTTGTTGCTGGCGGGCGTACGGCCCGAAAAAATTCTGTGCCTGACTTATACGCGCGCCGGTGCTGCGGAAATGGCGGCGCGCATTACGAAGCAGTTCGGCGAATGGGTCGGGTGCGATGACGCGGCGCTGGATGAAGATTTGTTTGGTTTGCAGGATCGCGAAGCGTCGCTGCCCGAACGCGCGCAGGCGCGCCGCCTGTTCGCGCAGTTGCTGGCCTGCCCCGGTGGGCTGCGCATTCGCACGATTCATTCTTTTTGTCAGGAGATTTTGTCGCGCTTTCCGCTCGAAGCCGGGTTGCAGCCGCATTTCGCGCTGATCGAGGAGCAGGAGCTCGAAACGCTTAAAAATGAAATCATCGGTGATTTATTGCGCGATGCGGCGGCGGAACCGGGCGGCGATTTGGTGCGCGCGCTTGCCGTCCTTGTCGAAACGCAGGGCGAGCATGGCTTTGACAAAATGCTGCAAAGCGCGCTGCGCGAATGCGGGCGTTTGGCGGCGGACGTCGATGAATTGATGGCGCGGTTGCGCGGTTTTCTTGGCCTCGAACCCGGCGATACGGCGGATGGTTTCCGCCGCGCGGCGATGGCGCGTTTGCCCGAAGAAGATTTGCGCCAGATGGCCGCCGCGCTGGCCAAAGGTTCCGCCGCCTATCAGGCGCGCGGCGCGATGCTGGCGGAAATTCTGGCAACGCCGCCTGAACGACGCGCCGCGCGGTTCGAGGATTATTGCGGCACGTTTTTGACCAAACAGAACGAGCCTTTTGCCGCGAAAACTGTCGCCACGAAAGAGATGCGCGCCGGTTTTCCCGGCATCGACGACATAGCGGGCCGCGAGGCCGCGCGGCTGCTGTCCGTTCTTGAACGGATCGAGGCCGCCGACATCGCGCGCGTGACCGAAAGCGTTTTGACATTCGGCGCGGCTTTGTCGGAACGGTTGGCGGCGGCGAAATCCGCGCGCGCCGCGCTGGATTATGACGATTTGATTTTATATGCCGAACGGCTGTTGCGGCGCGACACTATCAACCCGTGGATCGCCTATAAGCTCGATCAGGGCATCGACCATATTCTGGTCGACGAGGCGCAGGACACCAGCCGTGCGCAATGGAATATCGTGCAGGCGCTGACATCCGACTTTTTCGCCGGGCAAGGCGCGCGCGGCGACGAAAACCGCACTTTGTTCGTCGTCGGCGACGAAAAACAGTCGATTTTCAG
>JAGWKW010000085.1 GCA_028865155.1 Alphaproteobacteria bacterium | reverse complement strand
GCAGGCGGAAGTGGACGTTTTCCTCGACGCCGGGCAGGACCGAGACTTCGACCGGCTCGATCTGGCGCAGCCGGTTGATCAGCTCCTGCACCAAATCTTCCGGCGCCGACGCGCCCGCCGTGATGCCGATGCGCTGCTTGCCTTCGACCCATTCGGTTTTCAGGTGCGAAGCGTCTTCGATCAGATAGGACGGAACGCCGACTTCCTCGGCGCGTTCGCGCAGGCGGTTGGAGTTCGAGCTGTTATGCGCGCCGATGACCAGAACCACATCGACATGCTTGGCCAGTTCGCGTACGGCGACCTGGCGGTTCTGCGTCGCATAGCAGATGTCTTTCGTCGCCGGGCCGACGATATTCGGGAAGCGCGCCTTGAGCGCGTCGATGACCGCCTTGGTGTCGTCGACGGAAAGCGTGGTCTGCGTGATGTAGGCCAGCATGTCCGGATCTTTGACGTTGAGCTTGGCGACATCTTCGACTTCGGAAATCAGATGCACGATGCCGGGAATGCGGCCGAGCGTGCCTTCGACTTCGGGATGGCCTTCATGGCCGATCAGGATGATTTCGCGGCCATGCTTGGCGTAACGCTGGCCTTCGGTGTGGACTTTCGACACGAGCGGGCAGGTCGCGTCGATGACCTGAAGCCCGCGTTCCTTGGCGTGGGTTTCGACGCGTTCGGGCACGCCGTGCGCGCTGAAAATCGCGACGGAACCTTCGGGGACTTCGTCGGTTTCCTCGACGAAGATGGCGCCTTTGGCGCGCAGATTGTTGACCACATGCGGGTTATGCACGATTTCGTGGCGCACATAGATCGGCGCGCCGAATTTTTCGAGCGCTTGCTCGACGATTTCGATGGCGCGTTCGACGCCGGCGCAAAAACCGCGGGGCTGGGCGAGAATGACTTGCATATTTATTCCCTGACATTGTTGGGCGTTGTTCGCTTGCGTTTTCCATACAGGAAAGCGTCATTGCGGCGCAAGCCGGAATTCAGATCGGCAGCTTTTTATCGGCTGCAGGGTGACAAGATTCAAAACCCGATCCCGGCTTGCGCCGGGATGGCGGCTTTTATGGGGCGGTCGAAGGCAATACAATAAATTATCCATGTAAATCATGTAGATAAATTGAGAGCGGATAAAATATCGAATCACTCTTTCCTTGTTTGAATCGGCCCGAAGTGGCAGAATGAGGCGTTTGCTTTATCGTCACGAAGGCGGTTTTTTGACGAAGGCGGAACGAGGCTGAATCGGGATTTGCCAGTCGGCATCGAAACTGTGGCGAAAATAAGAAACTAAATAAAAAAGCAATAAAATTACCCTGTTAATGCGTGGGTATTTTTTATTGAGAATCAATGTCGATATTGGATTAACCGCGTACTGTTTCGATTTGTTGTCGATGGGTGACAAACACACGATATGTGGTATTATGCCCTGCATCGTATCCCATATCTTGTGGATGTCCCCGCATTTCACAATGCGGTTATCCACAACTGTCGATAAGTCTGGCTGTCTCAAGAATATCAATCGGGTTCGGAGGTCGAGGGCATGTTTAATCTGATTCAGGTCGAAAAAGGGCAAAAAGTCGCTGTCGATTACGCCCGCGACGCCTATCTGACGCGATTCGGCCATGCCACGCTCGAAGACCGCTATCTGCTGCCCGGCGAACGTCCGCAGGACATGTTCGCGCGCGTCGCGTCCACCTATGCCGACGATCCCGACCATGCGCAGCGCCTTTATGAATATATCAGCAGCCTGTGGTTCATGCCGGCCACGCCCGTGCTCAGCAACGGCGGCGCGAACAGGGGGCTGCCGATTTCATGCTTCCTGAACGAATGTTCGGACAGCCTCGACGGCATCGTCAATCTATGGAACGAAAATGTATGGCTGGCCGCGCTTGGCGGCGGCATCGGGTCTTACTGGGGCAATCTGCGCTCGATCGGCGAACCTGTCGGCCGGAACGGCAAGACGTCGGGCATCGTGCCTTTCATCCGCGTGCAGGACAGTTTGACGCTGGCGATTTCGCAAGGGTCGCTGCGCCGCGGCTCGGCGGCGTGCTATCTGCCGGTCTGGCATCCGGAAATCGAGGAATTCGTCGAAATGCGGCGGCCGACCGGCGGCGACGCGAACAGGAAGGCCTTGAATCTGCATCATGGCGTCGTCGTCACCGACGCTTTCATGCGGGCGGTCGAAAACGACGAGGAATGGGCGTTGCTGAGCCCCAAGGACAAGGCCGTCATCAACCGCGTCAGCGCGCGCAGCCTTTGGATCCGCCTGTTGACGGCGCGCATCGAAACCGGCGAGCCGTATCTGCTGTTCATCGACACGGTCAACCGCGCCATTCCCGAACATCACAAGCTGGCCGGGCTCGAAGTCAAGATGTCGAACCTGTGCAGCGAGATCACGCTGCCGACGGGATTGGACAAGGACGGAAAACAGCGCACCGCGGTGTGCTGCCTGTCGTCGCTCAATCTTGAAAAATTCCTCGAATGGGAAAACCATCCGACCTTTATCGAGGACTGTCTGCGCTTCCTCGACAACATCCTCGACGATTTCATCGAACGCGCGCCCGACAGCATGGCGCGGGCCAAATATTCTGCCGCGCGCGAACGTTCGGTCGGGCTTGGCGTCATGGGGCTGCATTCGTTCCTGCAAAGCCAGAATGTGCCGATCGAAAGCGTGATGGCCAAGGTCTGGAACAAACGCATGTTCCGCCATATCAAGGCGCAGGCCGACGAGGCCTCGGTCAAGCTGGCCGAGGAACGCGGCGCGTGCCCCGACGCCGCCGAATACGGCGTCATGGAGCGTTTTTCGAACAAGCTGTCGATCGCGCCCACGGCGTCGATCTCGATCATCTGCGGCGGCGCATCTCCGGGCATCGAGCCGAACGCTGCCAATTCCTATCTGCACAAGACGCTGTCGGGCAGTTTTGCCGTGCGCAATAAATGCCTCGGCGACGTGCTTGAGAAATACGGCCATAACGACGACGAGACCTGGAGCAGCATCACGCAGCATGAAGGGTCGGTGCAGCATCTCGACTTCCTATCGGAGCATGAGAAGCTGGTTTACAAGACCGCGTTCGAGCTCGACCAGCGCTGGCTCATCGATCTGGCCGCCGACCGCGCGCCTTTCATTTGTCAGGCGCAGAGCCTGAACATCTTCCTGCCCGCCAACGTGCATAAGAAGGATTTGCACGCGATCCACTTCATGGCGTGGAAGAAGGGCGTGAAGAGCCTTTATTACTGCCGCTCGAAATCGATGCAGCGGGCCGAGTCCGCCGCGCATCATGCCGCGTCGCAGCCGTCGGCGCAGGGCGTCGCCGCCAACGACGATGCGGCGGCGAAGGAAGCGGCGATGATCGCGGAAGCCGAGGACAACAAATACGAAGAATGTCTGTCCTGCCAGTAGGCGGGGAAAGGAACGGCCCCATGTTCGGTACGCCCGCAGCAAAAGTTTCCGGGCCGCTTATTCAGGCGATCGAAGATGCCGTCCTGTTCGGTAATGTGCAGGAGATCGACGGCATTCTCGACATGGTCGAGGACGACCCGGGTTTTCCGGAAAATTTGCGGCGCGGGCTCGAAGCCTTGATGTATATCCGCATGTATTACGGCAAGGGCGGCGCGCTGGAGCCCGCCGATCCGCAGGAGCGCGAGCGCTACCGGCAAATGGAGTCGTGGTGGGGCAGGGAGGTGATCGAAATGGTCGGTCATTACCCGGATTTGTCGCAGGTCAAATATGCCTGATTTTGCCAAGGCGCCGGTGTCCCCGGACGCGGAATTCAAGAATGCAGGCTCTGCCCCACGTGTTTCGCTGTCCAAGGCCGCATGGGACGAATTGCTGGCGAGCAGGACGGTCTGGTGGCCGTGGGTTTTGGCGTTTGGAGTCATGCTGGCGGTGATTGCTTTGCTGACGCCCGCCACTCACCGCATTCCTCCTGAAGTAAGCCGGCAGCATCCGGAGATGGCCTTCAAGGAACTCAAAACCCTTATGCCCTATATGATCGCGCGGATGGCGGTTTCCTTTATGGCCATCTATGCCTTCACCGTGGCCTATCTGCAGTATACCGTTAAGGCCAATCCGCCCTCGGCGAGCCTTGGCGGCTTTTTCTTCTGGCTGGGACGGCTGGCGGCAAAAATCTTTCGTCCCATTTTGTGGCTTTTGCTGCCGATTATCGGGATTGTTTTTTATGTCCGTTCGCTCGTTCGCCGGACGACGGTCACGCCCATGGCGGTGTTGCGACAGAAGGACATCATGCGCCGCAGTTGGGATCTGACTGAAGGCCATGTCTGGCGCATCATTGGCCATTCGCTGCTTTTGGATTTGAGGGTTTTCTTTTACGCGCTGGGCGCTTTCGTCATCATCGTCATTCCGGTCGCGCTGGTCGCCTACCTGCTTCACGTCCGTGTGTGGCTGGCGATTTCGGTGGCGGGAAAATTGTTCCAGGGCGGGCTCGATGCCCTTCTCATCATGGCCACGTCGATCTATTATTGCACCGTTTTGCGAGTCCTTTTGAAGGAAAAGAAAGAAGCCGTTTCCGAAGCCGAAGCTTCATTATCGTCACCGTCCGCTTAGAACCGAGGTATATGCCATGTCAGGACTTCTTACGCCCAATCCCGTTTACAAGCCGTTCCGCTATCCGTGGGCGTACGAATGCTGGCAGAAGCAGCAGCAGCTTCACTGGCTGCCCGAAGAAGTGCCGATGGCCGACGATATCAAGGACTGGAAGCACAAGCTGACCGCCGCCGAGCGTAACCTGTTGACGCAAATTTTCCGCTTCTTCACGCAGGCGGATGTCGAGGTCAACAACTGCTATATGAAAAAATACGCGACTGTGTTCCAGCCGACCGAAGTGCAGATGATGCTGTCGGCTTTTTCGAACATGGAAACGGTGCATATCGCGGCCTATTCGCATTTGCTCGACACGATCGGCATGCCCGAAGTCGAATATTCGGCCTTCCTTCGCTACAAGGAGATGAAGGACAAATACGACTACATGCAGGGCTTCAACTGTTCGAGCCCGGTCGAGATCGCGCGCACCATGGCCGTGTTCGGCGCGTTCACCGAAGGGCTGCAACTGTTCGCGTCCTTCGCCATGCTGATGAATTTCCCGCGCTTCAACAAGATGAAGGGCATGGGGCAAATCATAACATGGTCGGTGCGCGACGAGACGCTGCATACGCTTTCGATGATCCGGCTGTTCCGCACCTTTATCGAGGAAAACAAATTCGTCTGGACCGATACTTTCCAGCGCGAACTGTATCTGGCCTGCGACACCATCATCGACCACGAGGACGCGTTCATCGACCTGGCGTTCGAGCTGGGCGGCGTCGAAGGATTGGCGGCGGAGGAAGTGAAATCCTATATCCGTTATATTGCCGACCGCCGCCTGACACAGCTTGGCATGCAGCCGATTTACAAGGTCATCAAAAATCCGTTGCCATGGATGGACGACATGATGAATGCCGCCGAGCACGCCAATTTCTTCGAAGCGCGGGCGACCGAATATAGCCGTGCCGCGACGCAAGGAACGTGGGAAGAGGCGTTTGCGTCGAGCTTCGGCGAAGTGGCCTAAGCCGGTTTGTGTAAGGTGCCGCCCGGCATCGGGCGGGGGACGCCGGTTGTTTTAGGCAGGCTGAGGGGCAGGCTGAGGAGCGAGCGGACTGCGAGCCAGCCGAAGGCTTCGGCTTCGAGGCCGTCGCCGCTCCAGCCCAGTTCGTCGACCGAATGGATTTCAAGGCCAGTCACGTCGCCGATCCAGCGCATCAATGTGATGTTATGGCGACCGCCGCCAGCGACGTAAATTTTTTCCGGAAGTTTCGGTAAAAAAGGAAGGATTGCCGCGACGCCGCGCGCGGTGATCATGGTCAGCGTCGCGCAACCGTCGGCGGCATCGAGATGTTCGGGCACGAATTTGGTGAAATCGTCGCGGTCGAGCGATTTGGGCGGCGCGGCTTTGTAGAACGGGCTAGACAGCGCGCGTTCGACTGCGTCATGGTCGATTGTTCCGGCAGATGCCAGTAGCCCGTCTTTGTCGAACGGATGCCCT